>JAGQQQ010000433.1 GCA_020426125.1 Planctomycetaceae bacterium | reverse complement strand
CTCCAGAGGTTGCGTCGTCCCGAGGGTCGAAGGGGCAAACAACGCCATTTCCATTTAAATCCAATGGTGCGATCGTCGTCGTCGTGGGATCACTTCGAATCGATGCGGGGCAATCCACGGGGATGGTCCAACCGAATCCGCCGTTCACGACGTAGGTCAGATTCCCCTTACCGGCCGACACAGAGATGTCTTCCGGGCAAACCAACACAGCAATCGGATTGTGAATCAAACCCGCGTTGGCTGGATCGTCGACCGGCAGATCGAAGCGATACTGTTGCCGAAGGTTGCCTTGCTCCAACTCTGACAGGATTGTTGTCACCCAACTGTGGTATTGTTTGGGCCCGGATGTTTCGAAGTTCCCGGAAGCGGGTAATCGTCCCAGTGTTTCCTCGCTTTGAAACAGAGCCAATGCAATTTGTCTCATGTTGTTGGAGCATTGGACTCGCCGCGCGCTGGCTCGAACATTCATGACAGCGGGGAGAAAGAGCGCGGCAAGCAAGGAGAGAATCGCAATCACAATGAGAAGTTCGAGGAGCGTGAAACCAACTCGTTCCCCCTTGGTGTTTCGAGAAAATCGTAGTTGCCTGATCATAGGGATTCGGTCTGGCTTATCTCTGGGTCAGGAAGCGTTTTCGTCAATATTGGTGTTGCCTGGGGCAACTCGAAATTGGGTCATCGGCTCGTCCAGATGATAAATCAAAATCGAGAATCCTGCTCGTCCAACCGGCTTGATTTTCTGAAAGGGCTTGAGGAACGGCCGGTCCAACTCGTAGTCGTGGAGGTGATTCACGCTGATTGCGTACCACCCTTTCGGGATATTCACTTGTTCTCGCGACGCAAAGACAGGAATCGGCTGGGCACCGATCTCGAAGAACCGAGGATCGGCAACGCCTGAGTACGATAGGAACATCGGACGAGCTTCGGGATGAGAGATCATCCAGTCTTTGAGCGAGTAGAGATCCTGTCCCCAGTCGGTATTGGAATCGAGCAGATGGGTATGCCCTTGCGCGGGACCGCCAGCAAGAACGTTATAGAATCCAAGCTGGTGGGGGGAGACGGCGAGACTTTCCAGACATAACAAGAGAACCAGGAATCTCGTAGCCCAAGGCATCCATCGAATCCGAGTGAGTAAACGAGATTGGAAGATCTGACTGCTAAACAAGTAAGTATAGGGTAGGCAGGGCAATACATATCGATAGTAACGAGAAAATCCGGTTTGGAAACTGACAAACAGGAAAAGGGCAATGGGGATGAACAAGAGTGCTATCAGTTTTTCGGCGTTGAGATTGCGTTTCTCCGTGCTCACAAGGGAGATCGCGGAAAGCGCAATCAATCCAAACAGGGAAAGAGGGGTTTTCACCGCGGCGGCGTAGAGATAGTAATACCACCACCCTTGCATACGAAGTTCCCCACGCAAGTAGGACGGCAATGGTCGCCACCCTTGTTCAAAGTCTCTCTTTTGCAGGTCCATACCGATGAGCCAGTCGACTGGCACCGGCATCGGAATCATGCCGAAAAAGGACCCTCGAAAGCGATTTCCAGGCATTCCCTGATCACCGGTCAACGCTCGGGACACAAACTCGGTCTTCCCCAGTGGCTCAAAGGTTCCCTGAAAACCGTATCCCGCATTCAAGATCTCAAGACTTAAGAACACGATCAGTCCCCATTGACACAGTCCGACGGAAACCGGCTGAAAACGTGACTTTGAGACCCATCGAATGATTCCCCAGAGAAGTGGCAACCAGATGTACAACATGACCCAGGTCATCTTCGTCAGTTGTGCCAGACCTAATGCGACACCCGTATAAAACGAATCTTGCCAGGAACGAGTGTGGAGCCATTTCTGAAAATGGTAAACGGTCGCCAGCCCAAATGATGTTGCAGCGATGTCTGGCGTAATAAGTGAGGCATTTGCCAGGATATTCGGATCGAAGCACCACAAACACGCCGCCAGAACCCCTCCCCGGGGTCCGCTAAGTTCCGATCCCCAGACAAAGCAGTAGATGAGACCAATGAGACTGAACGGAATGCAGGCCCAGCGTGCCAGCGTGAAATACCAAAGTGTGACGGGGCCATTTGCGTAGAAAAAGTCCTGGCCGACATTCCATTCGCGGCGATCGGCGGGGTTCTCGCTGTAACGCCGCCAGTCGGATCGTGGATGATTCAGAACGACCGGGAGTGTGGCAACCGCCTTGACCAAAGGGGGATTTACGGAATACCCCCGCGTGTCACCAAAATTCCAAATGCGGACTCCCGCCGTGAGATGAGCGACTTCATCTGAGGTGGGAGAATTCTTGCACGCGAGCCAACCGAGGAGCAAAACATGGAGGGGCACGAACAGGCCGAGGACGATCCAACATGCTTGGGACGCCGTTAACGAAATGGATACGGACCCGTCAGTCATCCGACTCGCCTCGTTCGGTCCCGAGCGTGAACTCTGAGGTGCGGCTATCGTAGAAATAGACTGTCCGCTCGGGGAACAACTCTACGATCGATTGGGGGGTGAACTGCTCGGATCGGTCCATTCCCACGAGGATTTCCGAGTCGAACGGCGGAAGGTTCCGAACATACTCCACGTGCAAATCTCCGGCCGTAGGAAGCACCACCACGAGTGCCGGAGTTTTAAGTTCCGCCGACGCAAGGAGCTGCTCAAAGCGATGATAGTGAGGCGCGGCGAAAAGGATTTGCCGCAGTCCCTGCTGGATTTTTGGGATTCCAACTTTCGAAACGGCGAACTGATTGAGGCAAACCGTGAGGGTGACCAGCATGGTCCACCAAATGGGAAAGAGCCACCGCTGTTGCGCCAGAGCCATGGACAAGAGTTGGCCGCTCACCACAGAAAAGAGAATGACCAGCAGAAATCCCGACTCAAAGACATAGTGATGTTGGAGGATCCCATCTAACCAGTACGGGATATGAGCGACATGGAGACAAACCACGCTGAGAAACAGAAGCTGAATCGGTCGCGGCTGCCCATGAATACTGAACAAGAGATATCCGGTCGACATCGCCAAGAGGGGAAGGGACAGGTGCCACTTCAGCGTTCCATTCAGCCGATTCCAGACATTCCTCATCGCCAGTTTCATATTTAAGTCGGCAGGCCAAGCATCGTAGTCCTTTAACAAAGTTTTTGGGAGCGGCGCGTCGGGATCGACTCGAGTGTGGAAACCAAAGACATGGCTCGGGGTATACAACTCGTTGTAGCGCGTGTACCCGGTGGTCCAGAGATTCCCGGTCAGTGCGAAATTCTGCCAACCGACGAGGGCAAAGCCGAGTATGAGCGGCGCCCCCATTCCCAGGGAGACTCGAAGCCAGGGAATTCCCAAGGAGGGTGTATTCCCGTCTCGGATGGCAGGGGATTGGC
>JAGQQQ010000432.1 GCA_020426125.1 Planctomycetaceae bacterium | reverse complement strand
AGGTCATTTACGAAAATGAAGGCTCGGGCGCCGCGACGTTGAGCACCGTTCAAGTGCGCCGATCGGTCGAGGATCTGAAGGGCGTGGATCAGTCGCCCCATCAACAGTCCACCACACTGGAATTTCTCGTGTACTGGAAAGACGTTCGATCGGAATGGCTTGTGGACGGAGCCAAGACGCTCACGGCAAAGTGATCACGAATTCCGCCCCCCCATCGGCATGGTTTCCGGCTGTGATCGTGCCGCCGTGTGACTCGATGATTCTCCGGCAGACCGTGAGGCCGAGACCCGTTCCTGAGGGTTTCGTACTCGCAAACGGTTCAAATAACCGTTCTTGAATTTCAGGCGACAGACCCGGACCGTCATCCTGCACGCGAATCTGAATTCCCGTTTCCGAGTGTGGAGTCACGGACACCGTCACCGTTCCCTCTTCGCCAATCGCATCCAGGGAATTCAACAACAAGTTCAACAGAACCTGACGGATCTGTTTCGGATCGACCTCAACGTCACCCAGTGTCTCCGCGAAATCCGTTTGCAGTTGGATCCCCTGTTTCGAAGCCCGTGCCGAAAGAAGCCGGACGGTGTCGGAGACCACTTCACGAATATCCGCCTGCCGACGAACAAGTTGAGGTGGCCGGGCATAATCCAAAAAGGCTTGAAGCGTTTGGTCGAGCCTTTCCAACTCCTGGTGAATCACCTGAAGATCCCGTTCATCGAGAGCCCCGTCGTCAGGATCGGCTTGGGCTGTTTCGACGAGCGTCTGAATGGCTGTTAGCGGATTTCTCAACTCATGAGCCAACCCGGCCGCGAGTTGTCCAAGGGCGGCCAATTGGGATTGGCGCAGGGACTCTTGCTCGGCATTCCGAAGTCGCTTGACGACTTCCCCGACGCGATTCGATAAGAGTTCCGCCGCAGCTTGCACCTGAGTGAGATCCGTCGCGTCACGCGGACGGTCAATCGGGGCCACCTTTGTGACTTCACTCAGGGTCCCGGTTGCTGAGTCGACGGAGACCGACAATTCGATAATCTGCTTCTGCCAGGCCCGGGCCGTCTGATAGCCGGAGAGAACTCCCACACCCGACCCACAGATTCCCAGGATGAGAATTGTGGCAATCGTCAATCGGGACAGCCGCCCACTGGTTGCTCGAGCCTCTTCCAATGCTCTCGCCGCGGCTTCTCGCTGTTGAATCGCTTCCTTCAAGGCCTCGTCACTGAATTCCCGGTCGATCAGTTCCTGGATGTCGGCGGACTGCCGCTGGCGGTTCCCGCGAAGGAATTCCTCCAAGGCTCGATTCAGGTCCAGGGTATATTGTGGTCGTCCCACAATAATCCGACCGCTGGGGGTCACTGTCAGCGACTCAAACCGGGAAATCGCGGATGAGAGCGCGGAACTAAACTGCTTGAAGTTGGCGATGTCCCCTTCGTCCCGGGTGTCGACATAATGGTCAATTTGCTTTCGCAGTTCTCGAACAATTGATTCCAGAGCAATCGAGACACGATAGGTTTCCGCTGCGTGGTCGAACGTTTCCATCGTGCTGCGATGATTCACGTAAAGGACGGATGTCGCGCAAATCGTGATCGCCAGTAAGACACCGCTTGCTGCCAAACTCGGCGCCGCGGCGCGCCAGGGAAAAGGAGTCCGAGATTCGGCTTGATGTGGTTCCATCCTCGAATTTTAAGCTGTTCCGATCAGATTGGGGACTGGGAACTTCCGCGAACGGCCGAACTCTCAAACTTGTTTTCTACCGACCGGTCCGTTCCACATAACTTCCAGGCAGTCGGCGGATCAGCCGTTTCATTTCGAGCACCGTGAGTGTGGACAGCACTCGCGATGCCTCGATCGGAATTTTTCCGAGCACGCTCTCAATGGCGGTTGGGGCAAAGTCGATCTCGTTCAACACTTCCCGTTCCTGGTCAGACAGGTTGAGTTCCCGGGGCGCGGCGACGACTCCGGAATCGGCCGTTTTGACGGATGCCGTAAGTGGTCCCAGAGAGTCCAGGATATCATCCACGTGGCGCACCAGTGTGGCTCCATCCTTCAGCAGATCGAGGCATCCCGCGCTCGCGGGACTGTCAATCCTCCCCGGCACGGCAAACACTTCCCTCCCCTGCTCCATCGCATGTCGGGCCGTGTGGAGTGCGCCACTTCCCTGCCCCGCTTCGATGATCAGCACCCCAAGCGACAACCCCGCAATGATTCGGTTCCGCTGCGGAAAGAGCCCTTTGTTGGGAGCTCGCGACAGCGGAGATTCGCTGATCAGCGCCCCATTGAGCGTGATTTCGTCCGCGAGCCCCTGATTCTCGGGAGGATAAATCCGGGACAAGCCGGGAGCACAAACGGCGATTGTTCTCCCCTTCGCCTCCAACGCTCCTCGATGGGCTTCGGAGTCAATTCCTCGTGCCAAACCGCTGATCACGGTCATCCCGGCCCTCGCCAGAGCCCCCGCGAGTTTCCGCGCCTGCATACGGCCATACGCGGTACAATGCCGCGATCCGACAATTCCAATCGCCAATGCGTCTTGCTCGCCAAACTCTCCTCGCTCATAGACCACCGGCGGTGGATCGGGGATTTCCATCAGGCTTCGAGGGTAATCCGGACGACCACAAAATCGAAGGCGAATGTCCCGTTCCTGGCAGTTTCGCCACTCGACTCGAGCCTGCTCCAATTGACGGTTGGCAGTGATCTCGGCGGACAGCTTCCCGCCAATCCCATTGACCTGGAGCAACTCACTTCCAGTCGCTCGAAAGATCCTCTCGGCGCATTCGAAGCGAGCCAGCAATAATTGTTGAAGCCTTGGCCCTAGTCCGTTGATGAGATTCAGTTGCAAGAGTGCAAGTTGTTCGTCATCGAGTGTCATTGCAGCCGTCCAGAAGGGCTTCCGAAATCCCGCTCGGAGGATTCCAGGGACACAATCGTCCGTTTCTCGGGACGCCCATCATAACTGAACTTGCGCACACTGCACCTGAGTTTTCCGGGATTCAGCGAAGAGAATCTCTCACAACGGTTGTGATTCCCCTGGAGATCCCCGAGAAATCAGGGAGGAGGAGTGAGTCCGAAGCTCTCCTATGACAAAAAGAGCAACGCACCAGAAATCTCCGATGCCAGTATTTTGAGAGAATTGTGTCAAAAATTCTCAAGTCTTATGAACCGGCGGCACTCTCTCTTCGTAGGCCCGTGAAAGGATTCCACTCATGAATGAACGACGCCGACGGCCGGATCGAAGACAGATCGGGGGACATCCCGAAACCGGATACCTGCTCGGAATGGCAACTGTCGTCCTCGGTTTCCTGGCTGTGGTCTATGTTCTCAGCCAGGGTTTCTACACGGTTCAGGAAAACCAGAACGCAATCGTATTAAGGTTCGGCAAGTACCTCGCCACCACATCCCCGGGATTCCATTTGTGCATCCCGTTCGTGGATGAAGTCATCAAAGTCAATGTGACCGAGGAGCGTCGCTTGAGACTCCCCTTTGGGATTGGCCCCGAACGAGAGGGGAGTGTCAATGAGGAAGAGACCCTGATGTTAACAGGTGATCTCAACGCGGCGTCCGTGGAGTGGTCTGTTCAATGGAAGATTAGCGATCCCAAAGCCAAAGTCTTTCGGTTCTACGACCCTCGCGATCCCGCTGGCGATGGATACATCGAAGCCGTCATCGTGATGGCCGCGCGAATGGTGATGAACCGTCTGGTGGGAGATTACTCGATTGACGAAGTGCTTACGGAAAAACGGTCCGAGATCCGGATCAAAGCCCGCGATGCGACACAAGAAATCCTCGATCGCTATCAAAGCGGGATCATGATTATGGATCTCCAGATGCAACGCGTCCGTCCGCCGGACAAGGTCCGGCCCGCCTTTGATGCGGTGAACTCCTCCATTCAGGAACGGGATCGCCTTGAGAATGAAGCGAACCGGGAGCGAAACAAGCTGATTCCCGAAGCCAACGCCGAACGTGACAAAAAGATTCGCGAGGCCGAAGGGTACGCCGCCCGGCGAAAGGCCGAAGTTCAGGGGGAGATCGATGCCCTGAAAGCCAAGTTCGAAGCGTATCAGGCGGCCCCCGACATTACTCGGAAACGTCTTTATCTGGAGACCATGGAAAAAGTCCTGAGCAATGTGGACGACAAAGTGATTCTTGACTCCGGGGTTGGTAACGTGTTGCCACTACTTCCCTTGGGAGAAGGAGGGGCACAATGAAGCGGTTCTCTGTTCTCCCGGCCCTGATCGGCGTCGTAATTTTCCTGGGAGCATTGGTTGTCTCCACATCCCTGTTTGTCGTGGATGAACGGGAAATGGCCGTGATCCTGCAATTTGGGCGTCCCGTTCGAAGTATTGAAGAGCCAGGGCTCTATTTCAAAACACCGCTCATTCAGGAAGTCCGGAGAATCCCCAAGACGTTGCAGTTCTGGCGGAGCGATTCGGACATCGTGGATTTGCCTACGGCTGACGGCAAGAAGATCGAGGTTGCCGCCTGGGCGATTTGGCGGATCACCGATCCCGTGAAGTTTGTCACAGTCCTGCGAACCGTTGAGAATGCGGACTTGGCCATCAATGATCGGATTCGCGCGGCCATTCGCGACGAGATCACTGCTCATGACTTGTCCGAGGTCGTGCGCAGCACGGGCCGGGAACTCACGTATTCCTTTCGCTTCGAACTCCCACAAACCGCGCTCTCGGGGGAGTTGCCCCAAGAGACCCAACTGGCGCAGCCTGGAACCAGTCAGGAGATCGAGTTTGGACGGGAAAAGATCACCGCGGCCATCAAGGAGAGCGTTCAAAAACGTCTGGCAGGGGATGAGGACGGGACGGACGACCGCGGAGTGGAACTCGTTGACGTGGGAATCACGAGTATTGGATTCGTTCCTGCGGTTCGCGAGGCCGCGTTTGAGAGGCTCAAGGCTTTTATGGAGTCGATTGCCTCGGGATATCGAAGTTCGGGAGAACAACGGAAACAGGAAATCCTGAATCGCACCCAGGCGGAGGTGGAGAAAATCCTGGGGGAAGGAGAACAACAATCCCATGTGATCCGCGGGCAAACGGACGCTCAGATTATTCGAGACTACGCTTCCGCGATCGAAGAAACCGGAGATCTCTACCAATTCCTCAAACTGCTAGAGGTTTATGAGAACTCCTTGTCAGGAGACACCAAACTCATCCTCACGACCAACAGCGAGTTGTTTCGGTTGTTGCAGAAACTGGATCGTGAACAACAACTCGACAGTGAAAAGTCTGAAAGGCCTTTGTTGGAATGACTTGACCGGATTTGGTCTCCCCGGCTTCCCTTGTGACGGGGATTTCCGTCGGAGATTCCGAGTGGGCATCGTCGTTTTTCTGTCCCACCGACGGGAAGGCCCCCGGCAGCCCATTGCCCTGGTCCCTCTTTGTGAGCTTCCTGCCACCACAGGAATGTTGTTGTCCTAGCGGAAATGACGCTGACACGAGAAACTTCCTTTCTGGATGTTTCCGGCGTATGCTGTGCGTTCCGACTCGGAAATCATAGGTGGAGTCCTGTGGAGTTGGGGGGAGAATCGGTGCCGACGTAACGAGTACGATTGTTGCGTCCGGGGAAGATCCGGTGAGTCAAGGAATGAGGCCGGGAAATGCTTTGTCCATTTTGCCGAGAGAGTGAAAGCAAGGTTGTCGACTCGCGAGGCAGCCAGGAGTTCGTGATTCGCCGCCGTCGGGAATGTCTGGCGTGCGGGCGCCGTTTCACAACTTATGAGAAGATGGAGGAATCTCCGCTCAAAGTTGTGAAGAAAGACGATTCACGAGTCCCTTTCGACCGCGAAAAGATTCGGGCCGGGATTGAAACGGCGTGCTACAAGCGGCCCATCAGCCCGGATCAGATTGAAGAACTGATCAATAAGGTGGAGTTGGAAGTCTACGAAGCGTTTGATCGGGAAGTTCCCTCGCGATTCATCGGCGAAAAGGTGTGCGAAGGACTCAGGCAATTGGACCAAGTCGCTTTCGTAAGATTCGCTTCCGTGTATCGCTCATTTCAGGATGTCGATGACTTCGTCGAAGAACTGCAACTGCTCAGGAGCCGATCCCATTCCTGACTCGAAGCGATCCTTTTCCAAAGTCTCGATTGAGTGTTCACACTCGTCTTTGTCTCGTTGGTGGCCAATCTCAAGGAGATGAAAGACGAGAGCCGTGGGAGCTTCCGGTTTTCATCCTCACGACTCTCAATACGTCACTGCGGATCATGTGGTGGCGAATTTGTCTTCGTATCACCGGGTGCCTGACTTGTGAATTGGACCGCAGAGATTCCCAAATTGCTGATTCTCGGCCAGATTCAACGGATGGAAGCCGCCGTTGGGGTGGCCACGGGACTTGCGCATGCGATCGTCACTTATCCCGGGGTTGAGGAGGCGTTGGCGGATCAAGACTTCGTCCCAGACCTCGTGTTGGTTCTGCAACATTCGCCGGACGAATATTCCCCCGATGAGGTTGAGTTGTTGCTGTCGAAGTTTCCGGCCTCGCGATTCTCGGTCTGCCTGGGACCGTGGTGTGCGTCGTACGGGCGGACGCGCCGATATTGGCCGTTGGCGGTGACCGTTTTCGAGGACAAGTTGGCCGAACGCTTGAAACGCGAGGCGGAGGTCATTCACGGGATTCGGGAGCCGTTGCCATGGTCCGCGAATTGGGACGAGGTGTTCGCCTTCGACCATAGCTGAGAGGGGCACGTGGCGAGTTTGATGATTGAGACAGGATGCGTAGGGATGCGAAAACCGATTTCCCGAATTGGCGACGTCTCCCCGCGTTGATTACAATGTTCGATTCGTCCGCAAACTCTCGGTGCTAAGGCAAAGTTCTGAACCATGGGGTTCCCAAGCCGGTCCAGTTCATGGGATCCGCGCCCGGACATCCTGATTTCGTTTGGACTGAAGCATCCACGTTGAGAATTGCCGGTTTGCGACGGGGTGACATTCTGCCCCTTGTCCGTTGACTCAGTTGAGGTGAATTGTGTTTGAGAACGTTGCTCTGGTTGGCGCCACCGGTGCGGTAGGACGGATCATGTGCCGGCTGATGGAGGAACGGAATTTCCCCGCAAAGAAGTTTCGTTTTATCGCATCGGCTCGATCGGCGGGATCAAAAGTGACATTCCGGGGAGAAGAGCACACCGTCGAGGAATTAACCAAAGACTGCTTCACCGGTTCGGATCTTGTCATTGCTTCGACGCCCGATGAGATTGCCGCTGAATTTTTGCCTTCCGCTGTGGAGGCCGGGTGCAAGGTCATCGACGAATCGGGCTATTGGCGAATGAAGGACGGCGTCGCTCTCGTCATCCCGGAAGTCAACCCCCAGGATGCGATTGATGCCAAGGGGATCATCGCCAGTCCAAACTGTTCCACCACTCAGATGGTCATGGCGCTCAAGCCGCTCCACGATGCCGCCAAAGTCAAGCGGGTGATCGTCAGCACCTATCAGGCGACCAGCGGGGCGGGTGTCCAGGGAACGGAAGACCTTGTTGGCGGTTCAAAGGCGTTTCTCACTGGGGAGAAGTACGACTACAAGGTCTTTAAGCATCCGATCGCGTTTAACTGCATTCCGCAGATCGGCAGTGAAAAGGAGTTGGGTTATACCAGTGAAGAATTGAAAATGGTGTATGAAACTCGGAAGATCCTGGGGGATGAGAGCATGCAGATCAACGCCACTTGCGTGCGAATTCCGGTCGCCAACTGTCACAGCGAGACAATCACCGTGGAAACGGAGCGGCCTGTGTCGCCTGAAGAGGCACGGGAACTGTTCAGCAGCTTTCCGGGTCTTCAAGTGGTCGATGAATTGGCCTCAGGAAAATATCCTTTGCCAAACGAATGCGACGGGTCCGATCTTGTCTTTCTGGGACGAATTCGGCGAGATATTTCCCATCCGAACGGCCTGAGTTTCTGGTGCGTCAGTGACAATCTCCGGAAAGGGGCCGCAACGAACGCCATTCAGATCGCGGAACTCCTTGCCAGCCAGAAATGAGTTTCTGGAAGTTGGACACGCAAAGAATCTCTTCCGAGATCGAAATCCATCGATCCCGGAAGAGCCAAGACTGAGTCGGCGCGAGAGACAGTCTTCTGAGAGTTCCGTTCGATCGCCCCCCATGGAGTTTGGGCGAATCCGTCCCGTTAGAAATCGACTTGGCCACGCAACGCGAACAAGTCGGCGGAGCTGGTGCCGTTGTCGGCCGTTAAGATGGGATGAATGTAATTGAACTGGAACTTCATGTTCTTGTGCAAGTACCAATTCAGTCCCAGAGTCAAATCCTGAAGTTCATTGCCGCGAACATCCTGGTCGACGAGATCGATCATCGACCACCGGGCGGCAATTTCCCAGGCCCCGAATCCGCAGCACCGCTGTAAGGGATGATCGGGAACGATCCGTGTGTAAACGCCGGACTTCTTGTTGTACGGGTGATATTCGCCCGTCAGGCAGTAGGCGACTTGGGCATAGGCTCCCCAGAATGTCGTGTCGGCGGCGGCGATGCGGTCAACGGTCGCGACCATCCACTCAGATTGGAAGAAGAGTGGCCCCCAGGTTGAGGCGAGTTCGGTTCCGTATAGGTTGTAGTTGTTTGCGGCGAGGGCTCCTGTATCCACGAACGCGGGGATTGAGCCGGGCATCGGAGCTGGAAACGGTGCCCCTGGGGTCTCTCCTACGAAGAGTTCGGGCTGATTGCGGAACCGGATCTGGTCGTTACTGGGATCGGCAAAGGAGTAGCCGGCCCCGACGTGAACGGTCTGGCACTTGGACCAATCCAGGGCGAGCCAAGTGACGCGGCCTGCGAACCCGTAGCCACCGTCGTCTCCAACGTTGCCCCCGAAAAAGTCGACGGGATAACGAAACACCGATCCGGCCCAGGTGAGTCCGAGACATTCGTTGCTGTCGTAAAATCCCACGCCTGTTTGCCGGAACGGGAGAAAGGCAAACGGCAACGCCCGTTCGAGAAACACGAGTTCCTTAACGCTGGTGAGGCCGTCAATCGAGAACGGTTGCCGCCATTGGCCGAAGCGAAGATTCCCGACGACGGGGAGATCGCGAATGTCGCCGTAGACATCCATAAACGACGGACGGCCAGGGAACGCGAAATCCATTTCAATCATGTAGCCAAGGTTCTTGGCGAGGTCCCCTGCCGCAGCGAGTCGGGCTCGGCGGAAGTCGACTCCATCTTGAATGTCTCCGAGAGGAGCCCCGTCGACGATGGCGATTCGATTGTCCGCATCCTGATGAACCCAGACGGAGTCGGCCTGGAAAAAGCCGGTGACCTTCACGGTGGGATAGGTGACCTTTTTGGACTTGTCCTGGAATTCCTTCCAGCTTTTTTCCAACTTTGCCAGCCGGTCGTCAGCCTCTTTGTCCTTCTTGGGGGGATCGATTGGACCAGGGGGAGTCTGTTTGCCAATCTCCTCGGCGATCAACGAGCGAAGCTGATCTTCGGTGACAAGGGGAGGGGCACCCCCATGATCGAAGAGAAGAACCGGTTCCGTCTGCTCAGGAACAAGGAATGCAGGTTGGGGAGGGACCACGTTTTCCGGCGATTGTGGGACCGGAGTCCGTGGAGCTGCGGGTTGAGCGCGGAGTTCCTGAAGTTCGGCCTGAAGCCGTTGATTGTCTTGTTCGAGCAAGTCCAAACGTTGCAGGATTTGGTCAAACGGAGAATCGGGTTCTCCGGCATTCAACGAGACGCAGACTGAGACACTCAGAATCACACTCGCGAGGGTGACCGCGCGTCGCGTTGACTGAGGGGGAGAGAGAGACATTTTCGGGATCCTTCCAGCGACTTCGAAAATCCTTTTCAGGAGGAGTCCAGTCGGCAAACTGGAAGTTCGATCGTCCGATGATCCGGATTGACGCCACTTCCCCGAGGGATTTGTAATCTTCCTGCAATCTGCGCCATCCATTCGTGGCGAGAACGGGCCGCAACGATTTCTTGATTGGCACAATCGGTCGGATCGTTACGATGGACAGAAGCGTCTTGGTTCGTCTATTCCTCGTAAACACCGATCTTCGATGCCCCATCTCACTTTGTCGCGTGAACAAGTCCGCTCGATCGATCAGCAGGCGATTGAGCGATTGGGGATCCCGGGAATTGTGTTGATGGAAAACGCCGGTCGAGGATGTACCGACTTCCTGCTCGAGAAGATGACGGAGCAGTCTGGACGGGTCGTGATCTGTTGCGGAAAGGGAAATAACGGCGGCGATGGGTTCGTGATCGCGAGACAGTTGATGATCGCGGAGGTGCCAGTGGAGATCGTGGTGTTTCATTCCGAGGATGACTTCCAGGGAGACGCTCGCACAAACCTGACGATTTTGAAACGAATGGGTTGCCCCGTTCCCTATCTCTCCTTACCGGAGGATGAAGCGGAGTTG
This sequence comes from Planctomycetaceae bacterium, assembly GCA_020426125.1. Lineage (GTDB taxonomy): Bacteria > Planctomycetota > Planctomycetia > Planctomycetales > Planctomycetaceae > HKST-UBA70. Next base: position 4,104 of record JAGQQQ010000432.1, on the reverse strand, counting down.
AAACGGAAACTCTCTTCCGCCGGTTGGCTGGTGGACGCGCTGCTCGGAACGGGGGCTACGGGGGCACCGCGAGCCCCGTATGACACAGTGATTTCGGCGATGAACGCGAGCGGAGTGCCAATTCTCGCGGTGGACGTCCCCTCGGGGCTCGACTGTGACTCGGGTGAGGCATCGGCGACAACCATTCGAGCACGGCTCACTGCAACGTTCGCGTCCAGCAAGCCAGGGCTGGAATTGGAGCCCGCACAAGAGTTCACCGGGGAGGTACGCGTGATCCCGATCGGCCTGCCAGAGTCCGTCTTGACGTCATTGCTGAAGTGATAAAATAGGGTCACTCCGATAGAAGACGAATGGATGGATGGGAATCGGCAGCAAGTCGATGAGCGAATTAATTCCCCCGAGCGAGGGGGACTGTCGAATTCCGTTCGATGAACCGCGTTCAAACTCATGGAAAGGAAGACGATGATGACCTTGCGGCGAAACTTTGCGTGGGTGTTGGCCATTGCTGGGGGAATCTGTTTGGGAGCGGCTGTGGGCTTTACGCAGTCCCAGACCGATGAGGGGTTGGCTCCGCCCCCCCTTCGATCTCCCCAGGAGCTTTCCAATTCCTTTCGGGATGTCGCTCAGCGAGCCCTGCCGGCGATTGTTTCAATCGAAACGGAGACCAATCCGCGTCCACTGGCGGGCGTTGAGGGGGGAGGTCGTCGTCAATCTCCGCTTGATGACGAGATGTTCCGTCGGTTCTTTGGGGAAGATCCCCGCTTTGAACAATTCTTCAATGCGCCGCGGATGATGCCGCGTCAACAGGGGGCCGGGTCGGGGTTCCTCGTCGATAAAAGGGGAATCATTCTGACGAACAGCCATGTCGTCGAGAATGCGGACCGAGTGACCGTGACACTGCACGACGGCCGCGAGTTCGAAGCGGAGTCCTGGAATTTCGATCCTCGGTCGGATGTCGCGATTGTCCGGATCAACGCCGGGGAGGACTTGCCATTTTTGGCTCTGGGGAATAGCGACCAGATGCAGATTGGCGATTGGGTTCTCGCCTTGGGGAATCCACTCAACGTGGGAGTCTCCGTAACGGCCGGCATCATCAGTGCGACGGGTCGCGGCCCGGGGATCAACGAACGAGAGCAATACTTGCAAACGGACGCGGCGATCAATCCTGGAAACAGCGGGGGGCCGCTGGTGAATCTGTTCGGAGACGTCGTGGGGATCAACACGGCGATTTCCACCCGTAGCGGCGGTTACGACGGCGTCGGATTCGCGATCCCTTCAAACAATGCTCGCTGGGTCGCGGATCAGTTGATTCAAGACGGCGAGGTTCATCGGTCGTATCTGGGAGTCCAACTTCAGGAGTTGTCGAATGAGATTCGCTCCCAGTTGGGGCTGGACCGACGGGATGGGGCACTCGTCGTCGATGTCTTTCCCGACACCCCGGCCGCGAAAGCCAAGATTCAGGCCGGAGACATCGTACTCCAGTTTGCTGGAGAGACGGTTGCGAATCGGGATGCGCTCGTTGATTTGGTGGAGCGGTCCGCACCGAACAAAGATTACAAAGCCGTTGTCTTGCGAGAGGGAGAAGAAGTGACGTTAACGGTTCGCCTCGAACCCATGCCACAGGACTACACCGCAGCGCTCCGCAGGGCGCGGGGCCGGGATATCGAAGAGGAAGAAACGCAGACATCCGAACATATCGAGGTATCCAAGTTCGGATTTGAAGTGGCGGAACTGACGAAGGATGTCGCGGAGCAACTCGGAATTGATCAGTCACTGCAGGGAGTCATCGTCCAGTCCGTGAGTGACGGAGGAGCCGCGCAGCGAGCCGGGCTGGAAATCGGTGATGTGATTCAACGCATCGGGACAAGGCCGGTCCGCAATTTGAATGACTTTCGAGCAACCATCGACCGGACGGATCTCTCACGGGGGCTCTTGCTCCATGTGCGCCGCGACGAGAGCTCCGCCTTCATTGTGCTCAAGCCGAGTGAGTGAAACTCCAAACCTTTAGCTCATTTGTAATCTCAGGAGCCGTACTTTCCGTGGACTTTGCGGAAAGTGCGGCTTCTTCTGGTCTTACAACTTCGGCAAATCCCGCTGATCACTCATCTTTTTCAAATCTTAACAGAGATCCGCTTCTTCATGGTCGAATTGTTAAGATTGGTCAGGCGATGCTTTTTGCCTGAAGGGGACGGATCTCACTTTCTCAAAGCAAGATGCGATGAAGCGACTCTGATTCTGTTGGGGGCTGGCGCTGGCTGCCCAATTTGGTCTTTCTGCGGTCTTGGCTCAGGAACCGCTGCCGTTTCCAGCATTTCATTCTGGTTCTGGAGACTCACTGATCGCCGCGATGGACTCCGCTCCTGGGGGAATTCAGTTAACAGAGTACATTTCGGTTCCTCCCCCTGAGGAACCTCCAGAGAATTCCGAGACGCCGGAGGAATTGGACGAGTCTTCCGACGAGGATGACCTCTCCAAGGATCTGGAGGATTTGCTCGACCGGGTGAAGAAGCTGGAAGAGGCCAACGAGGAACTGGAAGACGACCTGAAGAAGAAGTTCGTCGTTCCGGGGACCTCAGGGGCCACTGTAAAACTCGGTGGCCGAATTCACCTCGACTATTGGGCATTCCCTGGCGCGGATGCAGGGGCGGCGGCCTTTGAAGGGGAGAACCCCCAGGACCGCTTCACGTTCCGCCGGATCCGACCGTTCGTCAGTGGCAAAATCACCGAGAACATGTTCTATAAGCTGGACATGGAACTCGGGGATCCCAATGACTTTGAGTTTCGCGATGTGATCATCGGCTTTTCTGATATCCCGTTCTTTCAGACCATCCAAATTGGCAATCAAAAGCGTCCCTATGGACTCGACCACCTGAACAGTTCAAACTCGAACATTTTCCTTGAACGTCCGATGGTCGTCGAAGCGTTCAACGAAGACGCCCGCCGTCTGGGGATCGCAGCTTATGGGGTCTCTTGCGATGAACGCTGGAACTGGCGATACGGAATCTACAATCTCGAGCGAATCCAGGACGATGGCACCTATATTGGAGACCATTATCAATTGGAAATCACCGGACGTCTCGCCAACACCTATTGGTGGCAGTGCGATGGTCGAAACTATGCCCACTGGGCGATCTCAGGAGCCGTGGCGGAGCCAGACGGAGATGGAGGCCCAAGCCACAGCAACGAGGGTCGGTTTCGTACCCGCCCAGAGGCTCGAACGTCCCAACGCTGGCTGAACACCGGCCGGATTGCCGGAGCGGACACCTACGAGCTGCTGGGTTTGGAAAAGGTCGTCAACGTCGGACCGGTTCAAGTGGTCGGGGAACTCCAGAATATTTGGCTCCAACGATCACCCGGCGATGACCTCCATTTCTGGGGGGGGTATGCCTATGTCTCCTACTTCCTAACGGGCGAGCATATGCCCTGGGACCGGGAAGATGGAATCCTGGGGCGACCAGAGCCCTTCTGCCCATTCTTTTATGACAAACACGGATGCCGTTACTGCAAACGGGGAATTGGCGCCTGGCAGGTGGCAGTGCGGTACTCCCATCTGGATATTTCCGACAACGACATTCTCGGCGGAATCGGCGACAGTGTCACTTGCTCGGTCAACTGGTACTGGAACGCCAATGCCCGGTTGCAATTCGACTATGTCAGGGGCTGGATCAATGACCACGCTCCGGTAAATGGTCAGTCCGATGCCCAGTACGACATCATTGGCGTTCGGTCGGTGGTTCTCTTCTGACAAGGGAAAAGCGGAAATGGACCAGCAAGCGGTTCTCACATGGGCCGCTTGCTGGAACCGTTGTCACGATGCCACAAACTTGTCATTTGAGGACATCGGAGAGGACCTTGCAGCCTAATTGGCGAGCCAAATTGCGAAGACCTTTCGGAGTGACCGCTGACTTGTGAACGACGAGAGTTCGAAGCGACTTGATCTGTGCCAGATGATCAAGTCCCGCGTCTGTGAGCTGACTTCGCCGTAGGGAAAGCCTCTCGAGCTGCTCCAGTGATCGCAGGTGAGCGATCCCGGCATCGGTCACACTCGGGGCATCAAGATCGAGTTCGCGCAGATTCGCCAAACGCCCGATCGACTCCAGCCCG
>JAGQQQ010000431.1 GCA_020426125.1 Planctomycetaceae bacterium | reverse complement strand
CCCATCGACCCATTCGGCGACGCCAGAGCAAAGACCGAAGACGGGTGGGTTGGTTTGCGTCCGATCAAAGTCGGGATGGCCCACTTCCTGGAGGTCCGGCCCCACGCCCTGAGCGGCTTCCGGGAACTCATCGCCCCAGGGATATTTGGTTTTTCCACGATTTGTGGCGACAAAGTAAAACTCCATCTCCGTTAATAACCGCTTCCCCTCCATCTCTGCCAAAAAAATTGCCTGATCGAATCTGGCCTGCTGGTAATACGGGTAATCTCTCCCTTCGATGATCGCATTTTTCCTCGCTGGAGAACCCGGCCTATTGAAATTGAAGAAGTCGCCTTGGGTGTATTCCCTGGGATCAATGTAGAAGGTTGGAATTCGGTATTTCTTGGCTGGGTCGATTGGGAATTGAGGAGCTAACGGAAAATTCGCGGCTCCGTCGATCTGCACCATCCCCGAGGTGACATCCTCCGGCGGAACTTCAATGCTCGGAAGCTTGATTCGTCCATCCGACTGTTTTCGCCAAAAGAAATGGTTGTATCCTGCCTGAGCGGAGTTTTCATTCGCCCAAGGGACGTGCCGGTAGACTTCATGGAACCGGCCATCGGGCCAGACCCCCACCACCAGATAATCCCCCGATTTCAACGTCAATTCGACGGGGGCAGGAATCTCCGGAACGATGCGGTTCTCCGGTTCGGGACGACCCGTCTTCTGGCTGATCGGATGGAAAACAAGCTTCGCTCCGGGAGGTTCCGTGGTGATCGTGATCGGAACATCGGCAATCGGCTCACTTCCGGCCGGGACCGGAACAATCGCCGCTTGGCCTCCTTCTATGGCCCAGTACTGGATCAGTATCACTGTCAGAAACAACAGGCACAAAGCCGTGACTGCTGATCCAAGAATCGTCGCCTGACGGTTCAACTGAAACCCATCGTAGAAACGCTCCCAGGGGGTGGGGGGGGAAATCAGAACGGTGTCTCCCAGCGAATGCCGCCTCAGGGCCTCCTGAAACTCCGCGGCGGTCTGAAATCTTCTGAGGGGATTTCGAGCGATCGCCTTCATGCAAATGTTCGCCAGATCCTCCGGGATCTCGGGGTTGATCGTCCGGGGATCGGGGGCGTTTCCCTTCAGGATGCCGTTTTTGATTTCGTCCTGCGTTCCACGATACGGTCGCCGCCCTGCCAACAGCTGGTACAGGACGACGCCTAACGAGTAGATGTCCGCGAGATGGTTGATCTCCTGGCCCGTGATCTGTTCGGGGGACATGTAAGGCCAGGTTCCCATCACGCGTCCGGGACCGCCAATGGTGCTGAGAAGATCCGTTTGGCGTGCCAGACCGAAGTCCGCGAGGAGAACATTGCCTGATTTGTCGATCAGGATATTCGAGGGTTTGATATCGCGATGGACGACCCCTGCCTGGTGGGCATGGGAAAGCCCTTTTGCGATATCCGTGACCACCTCGACGGCCCGCGCCACACTGAATGGGGCCTTCTTGTATGCGTCTGAGAGATTCGCTCCGTCGATGAATTCGAACACGATGAAGGCATGCTCGCCGTCGACCCCGTAATCGATCACGCGAACAACATTCTCATCGCGAAGGCTGGCGAGCGCTTGGGCTTCACGCTCGAAATAGCGGTGGGACTCCTGAGAATCCTCCAGATGGGACACTTTGACGGCAACCCAGCGCTGCAGTTTGTGGTCCCAGGCTTTCCAGACGACGCCAAAAGCCCCTCGTCCCAGTTCATCCTGAAGTTCGTGACGACCGTCAACACGGTCCCCCTGGCCCATGGAATGGTCTCGGAGAAACGATCGACGCTCCGCTTCGGACTCCAAGCGTTCGGAAATCCGGCGGATTGTTTCCGAGTAATCCGGGAACCGTGTCGCATAGTCCTCGGCTTTGGGGGACTCACCCGCTCGAAGTCGAAACTTCATATCCAGGTAAATCAGTTCCGAGAGCAGTGTCTCAAGCTGACGGGGATCTGTCGCTTTGAGGAACTCGGCGATGTCAGGCCGGTTTCCGCTCAACCATTCCTGTTCGAATTGCAGGCAAAGTGAGCGAATCTCGTCACTCGATGAATCGCCGTCGTTGTCGACTCGTGTCGTCACCATTTTTCCGTGCGCCCTGAATGCCCTTTGTGAGGAACGAATTCCGTTCCGGTGGCCTTTCGAAAACGGAATGGGCAATCGAAACTTCCCTCGATTGTCTCTTACCAGCGTATTCGCGTTCTCGGAGGATGGCAATCGAAACGCTTTCCTTGCGACCTGGACAGGTTGGTGGACAGGCTGTTTCGGGTTTGTTCGCGATTCGCCAGAACCGTCGGTTCCGCATAGAATGGGGACAGGGGAACTTGAATTGAAGAGCGAGGAAATAATGCCAGGTTCGGGAATCAGGAGGAAGTATGACGTTCGTCGCTTGTGGCGGTGCCCGGAATGCGGATTGGAACGAAAGGCCTCCGGCCAAGTGACGGTATTACGGTGCCGTTGCCAGGAACCCTATCCGGTGATGAAGCTGATTGAACCCAAGCGGGTTGTCCGACCAGTCGGGGTTCCTTTGAACAAGTACATCGACGCGGAAGAACTGGAAGCCCTATTGGACGAGGAGGCCGAGACCGAAGGGGGAACTGTGTCGCCATCTCCGTCGACCGAAACTCACACAGTCGTCGAGGAACGTCCGCCGTCATCGCCGACCGAGAAGAACGAATTGTGATGTGTCGATCACGGGAATGGAGACAGGAATGAGACAACAAGCGGTGACGATGTGGCCTTGTCCCTGGGTGATTCCCTATTCCCGGTCAGTGAAAATGCTCATTTAGCAGGAGGAACTTCCGTGCCTCAGTTTGAATTCTCGAAATGGGATGGTTCTCAAAACTTCGCTCCGCAGTCCGCGGATGAATTGTTCGACCATCTTTCAGACTATCTGATGGACTACGGGGAACACGTCCTTCCCTCACTCGAGGATTGGGAACAGGAACATCCGGACGTTGTCGACCAACTCGTGAAGCGGGGATACGTGGAGAAGGATCGAGAAGGTCGTTTTCATATCACCCCGAAAGGGATCCGCCGGGTAGAGAACAAAGCGCTCGAGCATCTCTTTCAGATTCAGAGTCGGGATAAACTCGGCAGGCACGAAACAGAATTCCGCGGTTCTGGTCAGACGATGCTGGATGAGTCACGCCCCTATCAATTTGGGGATCCCGTTGCCAATTTGAACATGCAGGAGACCTTGAAGAACGCGCTGCACCGACAGGGGGGAGGGTTTCCCATCTCCGTCGGCGAGGATGACCTGATTGTCCATGAAACACAGTACCAGACCTCCTGCGCGACCGTCGTGCTGATCGACATGTCGGGCAGTATGTCTCGATATGGCAAATACGCTTCCGCCAAACGCGTGGCGATGGCCCTGCAGGCGCTCGTTCGTAGCCGATATCAGTCAGACACAATCCAGTTTGTCGGCTTTTACACCTACGCGACTCCGTTGAGCGAAAAAGAACTTCTTTATTCGGCTCCGAAACCGGTCAGCATTTATGATCCCCGTGTGCGGTTACGCATCCCGCTCGACAATCCACCGAGCTTTGTCCCAGAGCACTTCACCAACATCCAGGCGGGATTGCAGTTTGCAAGAAAAACCCTGCAAAGAAGCGCCGCCGCAAATCAGCAGATCATTGTCATCACGGATGGAGAACCGACGGCCCACATCGAGGGACGAGAAATTGTGCTGATCTATCCGCCAACAGAGAAAAGCGCGCGGCTCACTCTCGCCGAGGCCAAGCGGTGTGCTAATGAGGGGATTCGCATCTCCAGCTTCGCGCTGATTGAAGACTATTTCTACTTTGGCTTGACCAATTTCGTCGACCAGATGGCAGAAGTCACTGGCGGTGTCAGCGCGACTTGCAACGCCGATGATTTGGGAAACATGATTGTGAATAGTTTCGTGAACGGTCGGAAGCGGCGGAATCGGGGTTAGGGATTTGAGGTTTGGGAGTTGAGGCTTTGTCAACTCCCTGTGTCAATCTGAACATCCCCGTGTGGCATGTCATTGTGCAGGTCGGAATGTCTTCAGAAGCAAGACGGCTTCCTTTCCGCCGGCAGAGATCTGTTGCTTCACTTTTCCCACGCGAGGGATGAAA
>JAGQQQ010000430.1 GCA_020426125.1 Planctomycetaceae bacterium | reverse complement strand
GCTGCGCCTTCGAAATTAATGAGCCATTTCACTTGGGGGGGGAGGGGTTCGGGGTTCGGGACTCGGGCTCTTTATCTCTCACCACTCCTCTCTCCCCCTCTGGCGGGGTCCAGTCTCCCCATTCCGCCAGATAATGCTGAAACGCGGCCACTGACTCCGCTCGGGACTCCAGCCACGTCCTGGTCTGATCAACGAGTTCCTGCTCTTGTTCCAGACTGATGTGGCCCGTCAACACACGGGATCTTAGAAAGACAAAGTAGGTGTCGAGGACATCGCACCGGCAGTAATCGTTGATTTCTCCTACTTGCCCTGCGTGGTACATGTCCTGGACCTGGGACCCGTCGATCCCGGTTTTTCCCGGCTTGCCAATCAGATTCGCGAGGAGATTCAGTCCTCCAATCATCCGCATGGATCCAAAATTCGAAAAGAGATCCATCAGATCGATATGGGCGGACGTGTTATAGCGGTTGCGGAACTGCTCGTAGGCCTTGGCGTTGACGTTGAACCAGTCGGGGAGCGCAATGCCAAACCGGAACGCCGCTAGCTCGAGAACCGGAAGGTCATATCCCCGGCCGTTAAAAGTGACCAGGGTCGGCCGCTGGTAATGTCTCCATCCCTGCCAAAATCCTTGAGTGATTTTGTGGGGACGAAACTCCGGCTCGTCCAAAACGGCACAATCGATTAAACGGAAATTGGAGTCGACCTTCGCGACAGCGACCGAAATTGGCAAAACGAACGTGGGAGGCAGAACGTCTTTTCCGGTCTGTTCCAGAAGTTCGTCTCGATAACGGCGAAGTGCGTCATCGGGAGATAGTTTGTCCTTGGAATATCGGACCTTTGAAATGAGATCTCCATCGCCGATGGCCTCCACATCAAAGATCAAATAGGCAACTTCGGAGGAATGCATGAGCCACAACGATCAAGAACTAAGAAGAATGAAAACAAGGAGATCAGATTCAGGAGATGGATCGTTCCGCGGATTGTCCCATACTGTTCGACTTTAACGCAAGTCCGTAGAAAGGGTTCCGCCAATTGTGAATTCCGCGTGGAGGTCCATTGTCACGACTGCCGAGTGGGGTAAGATGTACGTCATGAGTGAAGGACACGTTTGTCAGGTCACACTTTCCTGGACATTCGTGTCTTTCGACCAGAGTTGTCGGATCAGCTCTGTCTCGGTTTTGGTCGCCGCACGTGGAACGTGGCTGGCTCCTGACGAAGACATCAGGATCAACAACAGGATGATCGACTCCCTCATCGAAGCCCGCCTTCCGTTTCAAGCACGCTCCGACAGTCAGTTTGTTTCTTTCGACCAATTTATCACCTGCCTCACCAGCCGGACGAGATACGTTCGTGTGGATGAACCAGAAGCCGATTTGCTCGGCCTCCAGGATGAAGAAACTGGACACCGGATTTACATCACTCGCGAGGAACTGGATCGGGCGCACGTTCTGCATGTCGCCAATTGAATGGTGACCTCTCGCCGATGGCTCGATAGACGGCGGTGTTGTCTCTCGATTGGAGGGAATGTTGACGCCATCGAGACCTCATATCGATCGTGATCTCATGAGAGTGATGGCGGTTTCGACGATTTCGCTTTGCACGGCCTCCCACAACTCGTCTCCATTCAGTGGGAATCGTTGGTTGACTTCGATTTCGATGCCGGCGTAGCAATTGTCGGGGAAGAATCGTCTCAGGTGTGTTGTGAATCCATCGGAGGTTCCACGATAAGGGAGATTGAAGTGGATTCGCCTGCCAGGAGTTTCCCGGCGAAGTCGTTTCCTCCAGTCTTCGCAGATCGCTGCTTCCCAGATGCGGGACGGATCGAACAAGAGGCCGAGATCCGTCGTTCGCGGCTTTCCCTTCCAGATTGGGGTAAAGCTGTGCACGGAAACATGCAGACATCTTCCCGATCCACATCGCTCGGCAATCGCTTCCTGAACCTTGTCCCGATACGGGCGATAATGCTCGTCGATCAGCCGCTCTTTTGATTCGCGATTCAATCGCCGTGTGAACTCCGAGAACAGTCGAGGATGATCTGGGCTGCGGTTCAATTCGATCAGCAACCGAGAAACGGTTGTGGAAAACACCGGAGCCCCCAACGCCTTCGCAAGTCGCTTGGCGAGTTCCAGCGTTCCTGGGTCATAGCCACGATGGGATGCCAACTCCGCTTCCGCATGGGCGAATAACGCGGCATACTCTGCGGGGATGCCATTTCCCCCGTGTTCACAAGTCACTACAACATGAATCGGCAAGGGCGTGTGTGCCATACCTGTGAGAAAAAACCAGGGAGAATAGCCAAACCGTCAAACGCCAACTGCTGCTTGCGCCCAAAGGACTGAACGTGGAAAATCATCATCGGTCGACACTTTCGAAAACCCCGCGACGAATTCCGAATGTTTCGAGCTTTCGCATTTCGTGCTTCCTTCGGATTTCGAGGTTTTCCGAAAGAGATCTCCTGCAAGACTCCACTGCTTTGATCAGAGTCGAGCCGGCGGCAAGGAGCAACTCGTCTCCTCTTCGACGAGCCGCTTTCCACCCTGTTTTTTGCCGACATTTTGTAAGGAGATTTGATAAAGCTTGGTTCCGGCTTCGGTTGGATATTCGCCAGTGAGACAGGCCTGGCAGAGCTGCCCGCTGTCTTTGTTCAGAGCCTTCGCAATCGATTCCACAGGAAGATATCTGAGAGAGTCGGCCCCGAACGCGGCGGCCATCTCCGCTTCCAATTCGGGCGTGATTGGCTCGCCCAGCTTGAGATAGCTCGGGGCAAACAGATCATCAACATCGGGCATGTCGATGCCATAGAAACACGGAGCCATGATCGGCGGACACGCGACGCGGACATGCACTTCCTCCGCTCCACCCCGTACCTTGATCTGTTCAATGAGCACCTTCATCGTAGTGGACCGGACGATGGTGTCGTCGACGAGGAAGACCCGCTTTCCCTGGAGGACCTCGGGCAGGGGAATATATTTGCGGCGAGCCTTTGCTTCGCGGTCTTCGCTCTCGATGAATGTCCGGCCCAGAGCCCGGTGCCGCATCAGGCCTTCCAGGCAGGGAACCTTCATATTGAAGGCCATCCCCTCCGCGGCGGCCTTCGCGGTATCGGGAACGGGAACCACGATCGCGTTCTCGGTTGACTCCCGTTCCTGGGCGGCCAGTTCCTCCCCGAGACTCTTCCGGGACAGGTAGACGCTCTGATCATCGAGACGGCTACAGACGTTGGCGAAGTAAATCCATTCAAAGAAACAATGTGAGTATCGGGGAGCCGGAGCAAAACGCTCAATCCGCATCTTTCCATCTTCAATGACGACGGCACACCCGGGATCCAGGTCCCGAACATCGGTTGGGTCGAAACCGAGGTTCGTTAACGCGACGCTTTCGCTAGCAGCGGCGAAGAAGCCGTCTCGCTCCGCGTAACACAATGGGCGAAACCCGTGGGGATCGCGGGCAACAAACATCTGTCCCGTCGAATTGAGAAAGACAATGTTGTAGGCGCCGTCCAGTCGAGTCGAAACTTTGGCCAGTAGATCACGAATGGCAATCTGGGGGTTTTGCGAAATCTCTTGGCTGATGAGATGCATCAGCGTTTCCGTGTCGGTCTCGCGGGCGAGGTGAAAATCCCCCTGCGAGCGGATCTCGTTTCGCAGATCGGCGTAGTTGGCAAGCTGCCCATTAAACGCGAAGGAGAACCACTTTTTCTTTTCGAGATGGGTCCGTTCAAAGGGCTGGGCGTAGCTGGGATCGTCCCGTCCACAGGTGGCGTATCGGACATGGCCGATCGCCGCTGGGCCCGTGTGCTCCTCCATCAGCTTGTTGTATTTTTCCTTCCGGCTCATCCGGAAGACTTCGGAAACCGACCCCACCTGCTTATGCGTCACCAGAAGCTCGTTCTGGAACGGCTTGAACGTCGTCATCCCCGCCGCGAGTTGGCCGCGGTTTTGAATGTCGATCAACATCGACGGGACCAATCGGGACACGCGGCCTCGACCGATTTCCTGGACAATGGGCGACGTCCTGTCTTCCGCGTAGTGGTACAGCGCAGCGATGCCGCACTCATGGTGCAATTCAGCCATCAGGGGGTTTGTCCGATGATGAGGAAGAGGCTCCACAAAGACTCGACAATCTTACCTCGCCCACAACGGAAAAACAGCGTCTGTGAATTTCTCGTTCAGAAATTCCCAAAACGGATGACCCGGTCCGTCAGACTTGACGCCTTCACTCGCCGCAATGCCAGCCACAGGAGGCCAGGGAATGGTCATCCGTCGAGAAGTCGCCGATAGTTTTCTCCCAGAATCCGCTGTTTGTCGCGTTCGGAAATTTCCGCCCCGAGGACTTTGCCGAGTTCTGTTCCTAGCGATCGCGAGGGCAAATGGCTGCCGAAGACAATCCGCTCGGCGCCCAATTCGCGAACGGCCATTTCGAGGAAGCCGGCAGTTGCATCGAAGCCGGAGGTTTCCGCCAAGATGTTGGGAAAATCTTGAATCGCTCGGATCCCTTGTTCCCATTCTCCCCCAGCATGCGCGCATAAGAAACTCTGTTCGGGAAACTGAGCCGCCAGTTCGGCGAGTTCCGTTGGAGTTGACTCGCCCGGTCCCTGTTTCCCACCCGTTTTGAACCAAGTGTGTTGCATGATGACACCGTTGAGATCTGCGACACGTTCAACGAGTTGGTGAACATTTCGATCGGTGCAGGTCATCGCGGCCGGGCCGCCTCCCGGAAAGTAGACGCCTCGCATCGGGCCGTCGGCAATCCAACGATTGATGGCATCCAACGACGCAGCGACGTTGTGGGCATTGACCTGAATCATGCCGAACAACAGATCGGGCCAGCGTTCGAAAGGCTCCAGGACCACCTGCGGATTCGTCCGCAGCAACTTTTCCAGTTGAGGGTCTGTCGTGGTCCCGATCCCCACATGAGGGAAGAAGCAGAGCTTCTCGAATTGGCCCAGATGGATGGCCGGAAGCGATCGCTCAATGTCTGAGATTAATCGACTCTTGCCATCGGCTCCGGGATGGGAGTGGGACGGCGTGAAGTACGAATCCCGAATCCGATAGGACTTCAAAACGTCCGGAGAAGGGAGCCCGGGGAGCGAAAAAGATGGCATTACGATTGGACTCCCCTGAGCCAACGCTCGGCATTCTTCGCGTAGACCTGCCTGAGATCCTCGGACGAGAGCAATTCTGATTCATGGACGCGAATCATTGCCGCTTCGGGAACGAGAAACGGGGTATGCGATCCAAACAGCAGGCGCTCGACGCCGAGGATTTTGCAGAGCATCGGGACGGCGTCGGTGCCATCGGTCCGGGAAACATCGAAGGCAAGATTCGGAAAGTTGATCCACTGAGCCTGTGAAGCCTGCCGAGCATTCGCATTCAAGACCTGAACGCGACTCTTGGGCCGCGATCGCAAGAGCGCCTCGAGCGGAAGCAAGTCAACATCGGGAACGCGGAGCATTGTTGGTTGTGTCCGTTGATCCTCAACGGCCACCGCGATTTGAATCAAAATTCCGTGTTCTTCGGCCATCTCCAGCAGTTCAGCGAACCGAGGATCCTCCAACGTGTATCCATGGTATCCGGGATGCAGCCGAATCGCGGGCATCTTCCATCTGTTCGCACAGGATTCCACATCCCTTTCCCAGTGAGGCAGTGTCGGATTGACGGATCCGATCGGCACAAGTTCAGGGAATCGCTCGCATTCTTTCGCCAGACGCTCGTTCGCTCGCTGAAGATCACGGTGAAAAATGCCGTCAAATGAGCCTGCCCAAGCCTGCGTCACGCCGAGTGAACGGAGTTTCTCGACGAGCCGACCCGTTTGGTCCAACGGCAATCGTCGAAATGGCCACTCAAAAAGACTTACATTGGTGTCAATGATCTGCAGGGGGAGTTGCTCGTCAGATGGAGACGCTTCAGCGGCTTGTGTCGCGGACGCGGCCCACGATGCTGCTCCAACGGCCAACGTCCCCCGCAACAGTTCTCGACGGTTCATCACAACTCTCGGCATCATCAACTCAAGATCTCCGTGACCACGCGTGGAGGCTCGATTCCCGTCAGGCGTTCTTCGAGGCCGCTCCGTTTGAAGTACAATTTCTGATGATGCAGTCCGAGCAGATGCAGAATCGTCGCGTGGAAGTCGTGGACGCTCACGGGGTTCTCCACGACAGAATGGCCAAAGTCGTCGGTCGTGCCGTAGGTCGTGCCCCCCTTCACGCCGCCGCCGGCCATCCAGGATGTGAAGGCCTGCATGTTGTGGTCGCGTCCCGTGTAAATGTCTCCGGAACGCTGTGACGTGGGCGTTCTGCCAAACTCCCCGCCCCAGATGACGAGCGTTTCGTCGAGCATGCCGCGCGCCTTCAGGTC
>JAGQQQ010000429.1 GCA_020426125.1 Planctomycetaceae bacterium | reverse complement strand
AGAAGGTTTGCCAGACGGCTTCCCAGCCCCTGAAGAGATCAAGGAAGACGATACGAAAAAACGCCGGGAGAAAGAGAAAGAGCAGATGGAGTTTTCCATCAAATGGCAGGGGAGCGTCATTGCTCCCGCGACCGGCGACTACGAATTTGTCGTCGAAACGGAAAACGGGTTTCGCCTCTGGGTCAATGACAATGACACTCCTCTGATTGATGCCTGGGTCAAGTCGGGAGAGGAGACCGTCTTTCGCGGCCAGCGACGCCTGCTGGGGGGCCGGGCCTATCCGATTCGGCTGGAATACTTCCGGTATCGGGAAAAGACATCGTCCGTCCAACTGAAATGGAAAACCCCACACCATACCGAAGAGTTGATCGCCGAGCGGCACCTCTCTCCCGACTCAAGCCCCGAGGGATTTGTACTGAATACGTCCTTTCCCCCCGATGATCGCAGCATCGGATACGAAAGGGGAAGTTCGATCTCCCCGGAATGGAACGAAGCGACGACCTATGCCGCTCTCGAAATTGCCGGTTATGTCACGGACCATCTCAACGAACTGGCCCGGTCGAAGCCTCAAGATGGAAACCGATTCGAGAAGCTGAAGGAGTTCGCCCGCAAGTTTGTGGAAACGGCCTATCGGCGCGACCTCAAACCGGACGAACTTGATTTCTATGTCAACCAGCACTTCGCCGAAGGGGTCGAATCAGAGACGGCCGTGAAACGGGTCGTCCTGCTGACGCTCAAGTCTCCGCGATTCCTGTATCGCGAAATGGGCGTCGGGCCGTTTGATGATTTCGATACGGCTTCCTGGCTGTCATTCACGTTGTGGGACTCGCTTCCCGATCAACAACTCATCGACTTTGCCCGAAAGGGGGAACTCCACAGCCGAGATCAGGTCTCGCGGCAGGTGGACCGGATGCTGCAAGACCCGCGCGCTCAAGCGAAGATGGCGGTGTTCCTGAAACAATGGCTGAACATCGAACACTTCCCAGAGTTAATCAAGGACGCAGAAACCTATCCTGGCTTCGACGCACAACTGGTGTCGGACCTGCATTCCTCCTTGAACCTGACCATAAAAAGTGCGGTCTCCAGCCCAGAAACGACGCTCAACGATCTGTTGCTCTCGAATCAGATCTATCTCAACGGCCGCCTCGCCCAATTCTACGGAGCCGACCTTCCAGAGGATGCTCCCTTCCAACCAGTCTCACTCAACCCCGAAGCCCGGGCGGGGCTGATCACGCATCCGTTGTTGCTATCTGGTTACGCATACGACAAAACCAGTTCGCCGATCCATCGGGGAGTGTTTTTGTCGCGAAGTCTTCTTGGTCGCCGACTCAAGACGCCCCCCATTGCAGTGGCTCCCTTGGCACCTGATCTCAATCCCGAGCTGAATACACGGGAACGAGTTGCACTCCAAACCAGTCCTGAAGCCTGCCAGACCTGCCATGTGATGATCAACTCGCTCGGCTTTTCGCTTGAGAACTTTGACGCCGCTGGCCGATTCCGCACCACGGAGAAAGATCGGCCCATCGATGCGTCCGGCCATTACATCAACCGCGCTGGCGAAGATGCGAACTTCAATGGCTCCCGTGAACTCGCCGAATTCCTCGCGAGCTGTCCAGAAACCCATGAGGCATTTGCCGAACAGATGTTTCAATATTTCGTGAAACAGCCGGTTCGGGCGTTTGGGCAAGATCGGTTGTCTGAATTGCGGAACTCTTTCCAGTCTCAGGGGTTGAATATTCGGAATTTGCTCCGCGAGATCGCGGTCTCGTCGTCGATGTTGGTCCGGAAAATCGATTCCCAATCAACAGCCTCTACCGAATAATCCGATGCAACAATAGTGACTGATGCGAAAAACTCGCTAAAATGATGTGAAAACTGCTGGTCCGTTCGCCCCGCCTCAACAACCTTCCTCGCTTGTGATGCCTGCCATGACGACTCCCTCCACACGACGTGAATTTCTGAAACACTTGGGACTCAGTGCAGCTGCGTTTCCGTTTGTCTGCAATCTCCCGAGCTTGGGTTTCGAGAGTTCGACCGCTCCGAAGCGGCGAATGATCGTGATGTTCAGTCCCAACGGAACCGTCCCCTGGGATTTCTGGCCGGATGAGGAAGGGGAACTCAAGAGCTTTAAGAAGATTCTCGAACCGCTTGAGCCCTTTCGCGATCAAACGCTCACGCTCCACGGAGTCTGCGACAAAATCCGCGGCGATGGGGATAACCACATGCGCGGGATCGGCTGTTTGCTGACCGGGATTGAACTGTTCCCGGGCAACATTCAGGGAGGATCCCATACTCCGGCTGGGTGGGCGAGCGGGTTGTCAATCGATCAGGAGATTAAGAACTACCTGCAAAGCAAACCGGAGACTCGGACCCGATTCGGATCCTTGGAATTCGGTGTCGTCGTCCCGGACCGGGCGGATACTTGGACCCGGATGTGCTACTCGGGCGCCAACAAGCCGATCGCCCCCGTCGACGATCCCTACCAGATGTTCAACAAGCTCTACGGCAACGTGAAAGACCGTGAAAACCTCCAGAGTATTCTTGATGATCTGACCACTGATCTCGACAAGCTCAGCAAGATGGTCAGTGCGGAAGACCGTCGCCTGCTGGACGAGCATGCCAGTTTTGTGCGAAAGATGGAGCAGGATCTCCAATCCGCTCCCGGCCCGATGCATGACATTCCCGAACTCGAACTAGGTGTGGTCGAGGACAATGACAACATTCCGAAGATCAGCAAGATGCAGATCGACTTGCTGGTCAACAGCTTCGCGAATGATTTCGCCCGCGTTTCCAGTTTGCAGTTTACGAACTCCGTCGGTCAAGCCCGAATGAAATGGCTCGACATCGACGAGACGCACCACACGCTCTCCCATGAACCGGACAGCAACAAGGAAGCCCACGACAAGCTCACGAAGATCAACCGTTGGTACTGCGAGCAGTTGGCCTACCTCGCGAAGCGTCTCTCGGAAACTCCCGAACCGGGCGGAGAAGGTTCACTCCTCGACAACACAACGATCCTCTGGACTAACGAATTGGGACAAGGGAACTCCCACACGCTGGACAACATCCCTTGGGTGATGGTCGGCGGCGGCCTCGGATTCCAGATGGGCCGCGCCCTGAAGTACGACAAGGTTCCGCACAACCGACTGTTGCTCTCGCTGGCCCACGCCTTCGGCCATGAAATCGACCGCTTTGGGAACCCGGACTACTGCGGCGACGGTCCGCTGAACAACTTGGTCTGATCGTCAAGAGGTGGCCGAAACGTGCCATGCCCACGTCGCAAAGCAGCGTGGGCGAAAACTCGAAAATCCAGGACGACGTGTGGGCTTCACTAGTCAAGCAACTCGACGTCGCGCGAGGTGCCGGAGATATCTTGCACCTGGAAAAGCGGGAGCGGCAGCGATTTCTGGATAAGGGCTACTTCCCCGGAGATGTGTCCCCCGCCCACGTGAAGAGGTGGCTTTCGTTTTCCTGGTCGCCAGGTTTTGAGGCGATCCGCCTTATCGAACGCCTTGTCGAGAACATTCTCGTCAGTCGAGATGCTTGAGTTGATTGCCGCTGATCGGAGCATCTTTTGTGATGACATTCGGCCCCTTCCCGGCCTGCTTTTCGTAGACTCCGTCCCCGGCTTTGACGTACTTCGTGAAGCCGAGACGTTCAAGTTTGGAATTGTCGTTCGTGCTCTTGTGCATGGCGGACTCCGACCAAGTGCCCCCAATGAAGGGGGGCTGAATAATCCGACGGCACGGCTTACCTGATTCAGGATGCTTGTCCAATGGAGCGGCGGAAATCGGCTGGATGACCTCGAAGATCTCTCCTGGAGATCCATCTTCCTCGACAACTTCGTAAACATAGGTCGGCATGGCGTATTCCAAAAAATGCGGTTTCCGAAGCAATTCCGCTTTCATTCCGAAAAAAGGGACAACCGTGATTCCGCCGTTATCGGAACTCGTTTGTCTGGACGGACTGATTTCCTGATGCGTTCGCCCCTTGAACTTGATCATTCGTCGTTTGTAATCGAAAAGGGAAGCGATCACTCTTCTTCCTATTTTGAACTTGAAGTCGATTCTCGACAAGAGGCCGAGTCGATTTGACGAGGGGAAATCGCTCGCTCGGCCTGCGGACGCCGAGGTGAACCGGGGATTCGGAAGAAGGACCCATTTTCGTCGATCGCGGTTGGCTCATAACGACCGTCTTGCCGTCGGAACGCTGGGAATCCAGACTCCAATTCGCAAAGTCAGGTCAGCAACCACGAATTCTATCATTCGTACCCCTCGGCTCGATCTTCGCCGTCCTCGTTTCAACATCCCCGGGTTGTCACACCGTTTTCTGGATCACATCGATCCAATTGAGACCACCCAACGGTTCCGTCAGCCGGGGCGAGATGAACACACGGACTCGTTTGACCCAGTCGTCAAACTGGGTCGTCGCCAAGGCCTCCACGACAGGGGATACCCGTCGTAAGGGCCGGTACTCCCGGTCCTTGGGGAAGTACACATCAATTGCGAACTCCACTTCCCGATAGGGGGGCGGGGCATCAATCAGAATGTCAGTCAGCGAGAGCGGAATCCCAGTTTGTTGGGAGACGAACTTTCCAATCGCGATGGCCATTCGCGACGTCTCCTCGTAGGGGCGTCCAGCAAGGCGTTGATAGATTTCGGGATGCTGATCGTGCGTGAATTCGGCTGCCCGCTTGAATAACAGTCGACGAGGCCCAAAGATTCCTTCCAGAAGTTGTTCGTTGTCCGTCCCTTTCGCCGCTTCCTGAAGTTTGGCGATCATGCCGTGTTCGCTGAGTCGGAACAGATTCCGGAGATCGAACTGAAGATGCAGGTTGTAAAAGGCCCGCGCAAACATGCTCGTCGCCGACCGAACGGCGTGGTGCCAGTAGACTTCGCTAAACATGACGTACCGGGCGAAGACCATCAATTCCGCAGCCGTTTTGCCTTTCGCGGTGATTGCGAGTCCATCGCCCGCTTCGTTGAGCATCAACGATTGAATCAACCGCTGGCGGTCGAAGTTGCGACCATAGGGAACGCCACAATGTAAACTGTCACGGTCGAGGTAGTCCATCTTATCGACATCAATCGGCCCGGACAGGATCGATCGCAACAGCTTGAGGCGGGGAGAATGCGTCTTCGGTACGAGGATCTCGAGGACATTGTCAGGATTGAGACCCCAGTCCCGTTCCAGAACGACCGACAACTCGGAGCCATTTGCGAGGAATTCCGAAGCGTGCTCCTCGTGGCTCGGTAGACCGTCCAAACCCAAATCTTCGATGGGATGGCAAAATGGCCAATGTCCCAGATCGTGCAGCAACGCGGAAACGATCAACAGTTCCGCCGAATCGCTATCGACGATCGAGCAAAATCGCTCATCCTGGGCCAGATGATCCAGATAGCGAAGGACGTTGTGATACACGCCCAGTGCGTGTTCAAACCGCGTATGCTTTGCCCCGGGATAAACTCGTGACACAAGCCCCAGTTGACTGATGCCCTGAAGCCGCTGAAATTCCGCTGTATCAACAAGTGCCCGCACACGGTCGGTAAACGGGACGTTTTGTTCGTCCGGCACGCGGATCAAAGAACGCCCCGATCGCAGGTCACGGAGTTCAGGCAGGGAAGTCAGTTCGGACATAGGTGAAGAATAACGGGAATCCCATAGGCTGTCGCACGATCGATCGTTGTCCGTCGAGAACGTGTTGTACTTCGATCGCTTTCCCGAGAGAAGAGGGGGACGGTTGGCGAGAGGAATGGGATCGCCTATCGGCGGGGAGACGAAGAATGGCCCTTGGATGATGGTGGTCGGCCTTTGAGATTCTGATCCATATCGTACGACAGTTTCAACGGCCCGCTCCCGGGCCATTCCGGCACGCAATCGAACGAACAAGCAGACTATCGCGGGCAGCCGGATTCTCGTATCGTCTAACCATGTGTTTTGGTATCTGTGCCGGATTCCTTTGTATTCAGCGGTGAGAAAATCCGAATTTCAGGCGATCCAGTCTTTTCGCGTCGATCTCAATCCCGTCTGCGGGATCCTCGCAACATATGGGATGCCCCAGAAAACTCGATAGCGTCTCACTAAGGATATTGGGGGAATGGCGGACGGCGGACTTCAGTTGACGCGAGTCACACTCGACACTTTCGATCAAGACGAATTGCGTGCCCCATGAAATCGGATGACGCGGAATGCCGCGAAAATCATGACGGCTTTTCAGAGTTCCAAACACAATCGAAGTCGTCTCTTCGTGAAACGTTGCCGTGGATCGGAATTCTGATCGGGTGCGGGATTGCGTTTTGGGCGTATGATCGCTTCTTTTATCTGCAGCGATTAAGCAAAAAAGGGGCGGAAGTCCGATACGTCCAGCCGGATGACTGGGAATCTCCCGTCCCGTATTTCATCGGTCTGGATGGTCCGGAGTTTTCCAATTCTGATTTGCGACGGATTCAAACGCTCGCCACGGTTGAGGAACTCGATCTTTCCTCCAGTTCTATTGATGATGCCGCACTCGGATATTTGGCGGGACTTCCCAGATTGAAGGTTCTCGATTTGTCAGACACACCCGTGACGGGGAGAACCCTTCATGTGCTGGCAAAATGTCCCCGTTTGCGGGAACTCGCCTTAAACGACTGCCGTCATCTCGACGTGAATCATCTGACGCAACTCAGAAACGTGCGGACGCTCGATTTTCTTTCGATCATCGGCTGCCCCTGCACGCTGGATGAGTTGATCGTGCTGGACCAACAGCTTCAGGCACAAATTGAAATCGAGGCTGCGCCGCTTCTCCCGATTTCCGCCGAATCTCCGTTTGCTGTCAGTTGGTACAAGGGGGGCGCGGATAAGGATCGATTGTTTTCGTTACAAGAAAAGACGGAGACCTCCTCCCCGATGTTGACGGCAGCCAACCTGAAGACGATTCCTCGGCCGGGACGAATCGGCGAGTTATCATTGGCGACGCCCCTGTCGAGTGCGTTGATCCAGGCACTCCCCCGGTTTTCGAATTTGAGGTCCTTCAAGTATCGCATTGGGAGTGATACATCCCGACTTCAGGGGATCGAGCAGTTACTTTCCCTGCCGCAACTCATTGGGCTCCATTGTGACGCGGCAGATCTGCCGCGTGAACCACCGAGCGCAGCGCGAAAACTCAGCGAACTCTCAATCCAGGGAGACCAGACCCCGGAACAGATCCTGTTGTTTCTGAACCAGTGTCCCAACCTGGAAGTCCTTGAAATCGTTTCTCCGGTCAACGTTCCCCAACTCATCGACGCAATTCTGAAGCTGGCCAAATTGAAAGAACTGGCTGTCTGGAATTGCTCACTTGGGAACGACGACCTCCTCCGGATTCTCGATCTCCCTCAATTGAGGTCAGTCCGCATCCATTCCGATGAAATCGATTCTGAAATTTTCCATCATCTCACGCGATTCGAGAATCGCATTGGGATCCACCTGGTAGGGACTCAAGTTGGCGAACGACATCCCCACCCCACGGAGATTCCGCCCTGATGATCTTGTTGCCGTCATCGGGAAGTTCGGCAAGCGAGAAGACCGCCCCGGTCCGCCGCGTGCGTTGATCAGTCCCTGGACCTTGTTGCCTCCGGTTTTTCCTCACCGAGGTAGGCGGCAACACTGGGGGTGACACGGGGGCGCGTCCATTGGAGGACACCCCCCAGTGATTGGAAGCGATGAACTCGCACTCGAAACGTGGCCAGCAGGGGCGCTCATCAGTTTTTCGAGATTCTTTCCCTGGCAGGCCGGACAAACGGGCCGTTCCTCTTTTGAACGGAGAAAGATTTCCACAATCGACTGACAGGTTTCACAGCGGTATTCAAAAATGGGCATAACGATTTTCCTGGATATTCGACTTGGGAATCGACGCGAAATTGTCTCGTGACTTTGGCGTCCGATCAACGGTTGTGGTGCCTGTTTGCCAAGGCCTTCAGGCAAGAATCTCTTCGATCACGTGGCCATGGACGTCCGTGAGACGACGGTCGATGCCGTCGATTCGGTAGGTTAATTTCTCATGGTTGATTCCCAGCTGATGCAAGATGGTCGCGTGAACATCATAGACTTGCGTGGGATTTGCTCGATCGAGCGGTTTGTACCCCCATTGATCCGAAAGGCCATGCGTCACCCCGCCTTGAATTCCTCCTCCGGCCAGCCAATTGGTGAAAACATAGGGATTGTGGTCACGCCCTGTGCTCCCTTGAGTAGACGGCATCCGACCAAATTCGGTGGTCCAGAGCACGATGGTGTCTTCCAGGAGCCCCCGTTGCTTGAGGTCCTTGATGAGGGCGGCCGTGCCTGTGGCCATTCCCATCGCGAGGGGGAGATGGTCACGCTGGATGTCTTCGTGGCTGTCCCAGTTTCGACGGGGAAAGCCATTGTCATTTCCGGACCAAATCTGAATGAAACGGACGCCTCGCTCCAGAAGACGGCGGGCGATCAGACACTTTCGACCGAAATACTCCGTTTCCTCCGGAACATTGATCTCACGAGGGTACTCCGAGCCAGCCGTGTCAAGACCATACATTTTGAGAATGTGCCTCGGCTCTCCCGAGAGATCGAGCGCTTCGGGAGCACTG
This sequence comes from Planctomycetaceae bacterium, assembly GCA_020426125.1. Taxonomy (GTDB): domain Bacteria; phylum Planctomycetota; class Planctomycetia; order Planctomycetales; family Planctomycetaceae; genus HKST-UBA70. The sequence goes on along the minus strand of JAGQQQ010000429.1, from coordinate 4,798 downwards.
AGCTGCATCTTGGCCGCAAGTTCATACGACCGAATTCGGGCTTCCAGCCGGCTGTCCGCGCTCCGGATCTCCTGATGCGTCCGATTGAGCGATTCCAGGAGCGCGAGTCCATCCCTGGTGCTTTCGGCTGAGACGAAGCTCTCACTGGCGAAAAGATCTTCAATGGGGTTGTTTCGCTGCGGAACCACCATTGTCCCCTGCGTGCTCGCGGGAAGGAATGCGGAGGACCAGTTCTTCGGACCATTGCTCGCGAAACCCCGATGATCGGGTAACACCACGAAGGTGGGGAGATTGTCATTCATCGAACCCAGGCCCCAAGAGACCCAGGCTCCCATTCCTGGAAAACCTGGCCGGTCAAAACCGGTCGCCTGAAGATACGTCGCCTGACTATGAACCCCGGTTTTTCCGATGACATTGTGTAGAAATGCGATGTCGTCCACACAATCCCGCAACGGGGCCACGGCATCGCTGACCGCCTTGCCGCACTCTCCACCCGGCCGAAAGGCGAACGGCGATTTCATCCATGGTCCGAGCCCGTTTTGGAAGGCCTCGACATGCTCTCCGAAGTCGGAGGGTTCGCCATGATGCTTTTCCAGGAACGGTTTATGGTCAAAGAGATCGATGTGGCTCGCCGCCCCGGCCATGAATAGCTGGACGACCCGTTTTGCCTTGGGCGGATAGTGCAGTGATTGAACGACCCCATTCGAGCCTCCTGAGACCTCACCTCGACTCTCTTCGTGAAACATTGCCGCCAGAGCAAGGCTTCCGAATCCCCAGGCGTTTTGCGACAGGAATCTGCGTCGTGACCAGTGCATGGCGAATTCTGGGATTGGGGTTTGAGGGGACTTTCAAGCTTCGGAAAGGCTGGGAAAGGAACCGCGATATGTGTCACAGTCGGCATAGTCTTCAGGGATTCGACCGCTACGGACCATCTCGTCGATCCGAGCTTTGATCGACTCATCGGAAGAGACGAGACCGTCCCGGCGAGCTTGTTCATAGACGCTGACAAATTTCGGGAGCTTCAGGTCGACCCGCTCGCTGGTCCCCTCTTGTCGCATTCGATCGGTGAACAAAATCCCGTCGAGGTGGTCGGTTTCATGTTGCACCACTCGTGCGGCAAGATCATCGAGTTTCATCTCGAACCCTTGTCCGTCGAGGTCAAAAGCCTCAATCACAACTTCTTCGGCCCGAGTGACGTCGCCATAGAGCCCAGGCAGACTGAGACAGCCTTCTTCTCCCACAACCTGCCCTTTCCGACGCACAATTTCCGGATTGATGAAGACGAACTCTTCTTCCGTCTCGTCCGGATCGGCCGTGGGGTTGACCACAAACAGCCGGATCGGCAGAGCAACCTGCGTGGCTGCCAGGCCAATTCCCCGTGCTTCGTACATCAGATCGAACATTTCCCGCACAGTGCTGCGCAGCGCGGCATCGATCTGGCTGACAGGCTTGGCCTTCCAGCGCAGGGCAGGGTGGGGATAGGGCACAATTTCCACGAACGGCTCTTCTTCCAGACAGCGGCGGGATAATACAGTCAGCGGCAGGCCAGCGAGGTGTCTGCCGGGCCAGGGACCGGGAATGACGGCACAGGGCAACTGCCTGAAATGACGCGGAACGCGTCCTCCGGCCAGTTCGCCCCCTGGCTGCAGCATGGTTTCCGGGGACAGCGGTTGCCCCACGGGACAGAAGATCCCCGGGAACTCCCTCGACCAGCCGCCCGATTATAGCGCCATTCCCGTGACTGGTCGAGCGATGGCCGGTGGTGGCTGGCAATGCAGTCCTGCCTCTGGTAATTTCTGGGCACTTCCCGGCTGCTGGTACGCCCTCAAACGGCTGCGACGCCAGAGTCTTTCACCCACTGCAAACAGCGGTTGATCTGAGATAATGTCCACTATACGGCCTCAGGCGATTTCCGGTGTGCGTGCCGGAACCGAGAACGTGATTACCTCCTGGTTTCCGTCGATTGCCAGTACCTGGATCGGGCGGATGCTGGGCTCGCTGTACACGCTGATTCCCTTTCGAATCAACGGCGTACCGCTGTCGTATCTGCTGTTCTGCCTGCCCACGGCGCCGCTGGGCGCAGCGGGATTTCTGCTGCTGAAGGTGGCCGGCGAGAAGTACGTGCTGACCAGCCATCACCTGCAGGTGTGGCATTCGCTGGGCATCCGAATGATGCGCCAAGTTGCCCTGGATGATGTCGCGGAGATTCTGGTCGAACGGCATCCCGGTCAGGCCTTCTACAAGGCGGGAAACCTGGTGCTGCTCGGAGCCGATGGTTCCGTGCTGGTGGAGATGGCTGGAATCAGCTCTCCGGAAGTCGCCCGGCAGACGCTGCTGGAAGCCCGCGACGCACGCGGCCTGGTTCAGGCTTCGCTCCACGCGATTGGTGCCCGTCAGCCAGCCTGACCTGTCCAGTTTGACCTGTCCGGAACTCCTTCGGGAACCTCGGCGGTTCGCACACGGTCCCGCTCTCCCTGCCTGCTCATCTGGTGAATGGCGGGAGCGCGGCAACCGACAACCGGCGGGCAGCACCCGTATCAAAAAAACCGCATGACCCGCCAGCGGCAGGCCACACGGTTTGTCTGGGGCAGGTGTTCGCAGACTCTCCCGCGTGCAATGCGGGAATCGCTCAGGCAGCCCGGCGCAGTTCCACCGGTGGTGCTTCGGCAGCAGCCGGAGCCTGTGCCTGCACAGGAGCCTGCGGTCCACCCGGAACCTGCTGCGCCTCATCGGCCAGCACTTCCTGCGTCAGTGCTTCGTAGTCTTTGGCACCGGCGCTGTTGGGTACATAGGCGAAGATCGACTGACCAAAGCTGGGAGCTTCCGCCAGTTTGATATTCCGCCGGATCCGGGTGTTGAAGATCCGGGCGTTGGCCCAGGGAGCTTCCGGATCGGCACTCTGCAGAAAGCCGATCAGGTCTTCTGTAATGTCGGCGGCCAGCCGCGTGCCGGTTTCGTACAGGCACAGGACGATACCCGTCACCCGCAGATCACGGTTCAGGCGGCGGGTGACGAGAGCCGTGGTCTCAAACAGCTTGGACAGCCCCTGCAGTGCGAAGAAGTGCGGCTGCAGGGGAATGAACACTTCCCGGGCGGCTGTCAGCGCGTTGACGGTCAGCACGCCCAGCGAAGGCGGGCAGTCCATCACGATGTAGTCGAAAGGCTGCTCGTCGGTCATCGCGGCGATGGCATCCCGCAGCACCGTTTCGCGATTTGCCGCGTCGACCAGTTCCAGTTCGGTCGCTGCCAGATCGATATTTGACGGAGCCACCCACAGGTTGGAAGCCACCATCCGGCGGACGGCCGACAGCGGCCGCTGCCCAGTGAACACGTCGTACATCGTCGGGATATCGCCCATCGCCTCGATACCCAGATGCAGCGAACCATGCCCCTGCGGATCGAGATCGATCAGGCAGACTCGCTTTCCGGCACGGGCCAGGCCGGCAGCCAGATTGACGCTGGAGGTCGTCTTGGCGACGCCTCCCTTCTGATTCATCACGGCGATACTGCGCACAGGGAATCCTTTCCCTCAGGCGTTCTCACGGTCAGTCAGTGTTGCATTCCGCCCGGCAGTTCTGGCCACTGCCTCAGCAGCGAGCCGGGCTGTTCCGCAGGCGGGCGGGGAGTATACCCGTCTGGCCCCGTGGCGGAAATGGCGATGTGCCGGATTACCTAAGCCCCTGCCCTGCAGGATTTTGCCCGCACTGGCCTCTATGGGCAGCCTGCCAGGGCCGGGGCGAAATCCGCTCGAAAACAGGCCGGCTGACTGCCCGGACGACCCACTGGACCAGGGCCGTGTTCAGCCCTGGATGACCGACTTCTTCCGGACGGGCCGCACGCCGACTTCGTTGATTTTCAGGCCGAATTTCTCGCCGATCTTCACCGCCTCGCCCGAGCAGAAGCGATGGTTGTTCACGTACAGATCGAGCAGTTCCTCGCAGGAGCGGGAGAACGTGATCAGAGCTCCGGGAGACAGCGCCAGCAGCTGCCCCAGCCGAATCCGTTTCTCCGCCAGCCGGACAGAAACTGTCACCGACAGATGAGAAACCCGCCGGAGTCGCTGATGCACGGGCTCCGCGGGCTGATCGGTGGACGCTCTGGCCGGCGGTTCCGGTTCCAGCAGCCGGGGATCGATGTCGACTTCTTCCTCCTGCGGGAAGGGAGGCCGGGCCACGGGCCACAGAATCAGAATCGAGCCTGGCGAATCGGATTCGTCCTCCGTGCTGGCCACGGGATCGACCACTTTCAGCGTAACGGCCCAGGCATCGTCCGTCGGGCCGGCTCCGACAACTTCTTCCGCCAGCTGCGGAACGGCGAGCGAAACGAAGTCATCCGGCTCGATTTCGTCCGGCAGCAGATTGCGGGCCCATTCAAAGGCCAGAGACTGCAGTCGGGCTTCCTCGGTCTGTCCCGGGTTGAGGTACCACTCCGGCAGCCGCAGCGATTCCGGCAGCAGACACAGCATGCCCTGCCCGCCGATACGTATCGCCACCAGCAGCCCGGCTCCGTGGTACTCGTCCTGCAGCTGAAAGTCTTTCCAGGACACGGGTTCCGTCTGCAGCATCTCAACCTGGCAAGTCCGGTCGAAGCACAGATTGAACGACTCCGCCAGGGCCGGCAGGTGGTCGGCACACCGGGCGTAAAGCTGGTCTGGCTGAATTTGCGGGGGTGCGGTCATCGGGGAAATCCCACAGATTACTCACGGACAACATCTGCAGCAGTGCATATCAAGGCGCTGCCTCATTCGCCTTTTCCCCGCCAGCTGCCTGCTTCAGGCGTATCACATCCTGACCTGACA
>JAGQQQ010000428.1 GCA_020426125.1 Planctomycetaceae bacterium | reverse complement strand
CCGCACAGACCGTCATCACCACCATGTCCATCAATGCGTACGTCGGTTCCCAACGACGCGGATTTATCAGCTTACGAAAGTGTTCCCGATTCGACGCGACACTCATCTCAGTCATCTGCAACCTCACTGGAGACCGTGAAAACCCCGCTTGATTTTCAGCAAATCAAACATGCCTCACTGATCTTTGCAGATCACCCCATTTGGCGCAATCCCCCTGGCTAGTTCATCGTTTGCCCCTTAGCGACAAGCCACTCCCGTTGACGCAGGTGACGGTTACCGCTGGTAGATGGGTAACAACTGATAAGCCGGGGTCAAGGCGAGCACCGCGAGCGAGGTCGAGTAGCAGGAGCCGAAGCGGCGTTCGGTACCAGTGCCGGGGGGCCAGTGCCCTTCGTCTTGTTGTTCCTCAATCAGGCTGCGAGCGATCTGCGGGAAGACGCGATTCCAGGTGTCCCCGCCGACTTGGGCCATCGCCTGGCTGCTGTAGTAGCTCGCGAGGTAAAAGTACCCATTCTGCCAGGGCCGGGGATACTCGTTCGCGAGGAACCAGTCGACGCCGACCGCCACCCCTTCGTGTTCGTGCCGCCCCCCGAGAATTAGCGTCAACATCGCTGAAGCGGTATTCGCGAGCGTGATCTGGGGGTTCTCATTCGGAGCCGATGCCAGCGGGCGGTAGCGAAACACCCCCTTCTTCTGCTGTTCGGGATCCGCTTCATAGCACCGCTCGACGAAATCCAGACCTTCATCGAAGTAACTCTTCGGAACATTGAACTCCGCGTTGCGTGCCGAACGCAGGAACATCAAGGCCCAACCGGTCACGGACATATCCGAGGAGGCATCCGGTCCTTCGGGGTAACCGTATCGCCAGCCGCCGATGTCCGATTCCGCTTTCTTTTCGCGGGATTGAACTTCTCGATGGTAGATTAGCGCTCGAGCCATCGCTTCCTCGATCTGTTGTGACCGATCCAGCGATGTCATGCCGTAGACTTCGCCGAGCATTAGGCCGGCAATCGCGTGGTTATAGGTCACCGTTTGCGAAGGGGTCAGATGCTGAGATGGCGGCGTCACCGGCAATAAAGAGAAATATCCTCGCTGCCGCTGTGTGGAGAGGACAAAGTCGATCGCTTTCTCCAACTGGGCTCCATAACGCCCCTGTCCAGGCAAGTGTCCTCGCGATAGGAACGCCATCACGGCGAAGCTCGTCACGGCCGGCTGGGCGATGTCATCGCTGGGAAAGCGACCGTCTTCCATCTGTTGGCTCGACAGCCATTCCAGCCCCCGATCCACAGCCGCCTCGACGCGCGTCCATTCCCCGGGAGGCAGGGCCGCGCTCAGATTCGCGTTGGCGGCGATGACACTTTGTCCGTCCTGTGCCATCACAACGCCGTTGCTGATTAACATGCAAACGGCAATCAGCAGGATCCGGCAAGTGACGCAACAAAAACGTGTTTGCTCGTTCGGCATGACGGCGACCATCCCTTGGACCATGGCTTACTCTCCACTCGCGGGCAACGTCGACATCACTTCCCGGATCCGGTCTTGATACTGTTCAATCGCCGGTCGGTATTCCTCAGGCGGGACTTTCCCACGCACCTGCCAGAGTCCATCAGCCAGCGTCGAGAGCAGTTTGTTCCACTGCGAATCGGGAATCGCTTCCCCCTTAGCGAGTGCTTCCAGGATCTCCTTTGTTTGAGCTTCCTGGGCAATCCGTTCCCAAGCCTCGACGGACGCATTCGTTTCGCTGAGTTCCTGCCGCATTCGCTCAAGATTCTGAGCCATTTCCTTGAGCTTCTGTCGTTGCTCCGGTGTTGTCATCGGATCGTCGATCTGTTCCTGGATTTCCAATAGAGACTTCTCCAACATCTCCTGAGCTTCTTCGGCACGGGCCAGTTGCTCTCGTTCCTCTTCGGTCATCTCCATTGGAGTCTTCTGCTCCGCGTTTTGTTGCTCCTGGCGGGCTTTCTCCATTTGCATGGCCGCCTTCGCCCGGCGTACCGCTTGTTCCTCTGAGTCGGTCAAATATCCCACGCTCGCGGCGGCCATCGCCAAGTCACTCGAAATCCGAATGTTCCGAGGACGGCCCGGAATTCCCAACTGGGCTTCAATGTTCGGCTCGCGCTCAAGCCGTGCCAGGAATTCATCCAAGGTCGGATCTTCCAGATCGGCAATGTTCGGATCACGAACTTCATACTGATCCAATTCCTGAATCACGGCTCGCCGAATCTGATCGAACAAATCCTCCGCCTCTTCAAACCGTTCCAACGCCAAAGCCTGTTGCTCTGAAGCTCGCTCGAGTTTCTTTCGGCTCAAAGCAAACGTCGCCGCCGATTGATTGAAGGTCAACGCTTCCATCACGCGATGCAAGCGACGGATGAGGTCCACAATTTCACCGGGCAAATCGGTCTCGGCCTGTTGCTGGAACTGGCCTCCCAGTTCTCCTTCCATGCCCTGCATTTCCAGACGGAGAAGTTCGGTTGCCACATTGACCTGCCATTGGTCGACCCGTCCCAGTGTCGCATACTGGTCCTGGAGTATTCCTCGCGCGACTTGCAGCCAGTTCTCAGCCTGATCGGAAACCGCCCGGCACTCCAACAGCCGGGACGTGACATATGTGCTGACGTCGTCATCCCCTTCATGTTCAAACTGCATCTGATCAAGCAAGGACTCCAACCCGGAGAGTTGCGAGACCAGAATGGCCGACTTCGCCAACAGATCCTGCGACGCGTCGGAGTCGCCTGCCAACAACTCATCACTTTCCCGAGAAATGGCTCTTGCCAATCGAGCCGCCTGCTTGGCGACATCGACCGCCTCACGTGCCGTTCCAACATCAGATTCGAGAGTGAGCGGCAGTTGCTTCTCGATACGTTCGGCCAATTCATCGGCGTCCTTCGCCAGATCGGACGTCGCGAACAATCGTGTCTCCGCAACGATCATCCAGATATCCTGGCGTTGTTGCTCATCCGCCGAATTCCATCCCAGCAGTTCGTTGGCAATCTCATCCTGCCGTTCGGCCAGTTCCGTGAGTTGATCCCGGAGCGACTGCCGACGGCGTTTGATGATCTCCATATAACGGGCCAGCAATCGCGGATCATCAGAGAGCATCCGCCCCAACTCCGCGAGCATCTCACGTCGCAACATCTGCACTTCGGCCAAACGGTCAAGATACTCCTGATCCACCTCGACAACGGCCATCTCTCGCGACAACGGGTTCTTGTTCTGGCGTCGTTCCTGAAGCAGCTTTTGCATCTTCTCGACATAGACTTCATAGATCTTGACGGACTTCTCCATGGAATCCGCCAGCTTCTGCTCCTGCGTGACCCGGTCATATCGACGGAGCAAGTCGGCCAGCAATTCCCGGGCACGGACGACATGCCCCAATGCATCCTGGGCATGGCTGTCTCCTCCGACGGCGTCGCGAATCCCCGCAAAGACCCGGTCCCGAGCCGGGGTCACATGCGTGCGGACGATGTCGACCATTTGAAGACCGACAAAGGCGAACTGTTCGCCGTCGGTTTCATCTTTCAGATCTGCGGCATAGGTTTCGACCTCGCCCAGTTTGTCGTCCAGCCGACGGAACTGCTCCGACCGATCCGCGTCGGCAATCTCCCGATCGACAATCTTCACAAGCCCCTCTTCGGCCTCGGCAAGCATCTTGTCAATCGCCACGACTCGATCCCGAATCTTGCCCACCAGCCGGGTCTTCTCTTCGGATTTGGCCACGGCCGCCAGCCGCTCTGTGATCTTTAACTTCCTGCGGTTTGTCTCGGCATTCTGTCCGCTTTCGCCCCTCTGCCCCCGCATCGCAATGCGCGGACGTTCGCTGAGGTCACGAGTTCCAGACGGCCGACGTTCGTTCTTTTTGTCACTCTGGTTCCCCTGATTGCCCGATCCGCTTTGCTGTCCATTGGGGGAATCGCGTTTCTTGTTTTCATCCATGTTCTCTCCAGTCTTCTTGTCCATGTCGGACTGGGCGAGAGAACCCTTTGAGTCGTTTTCCTTGGTGGCATCGCGATCGTTCTTCCCAGAGCCATTCGGGGCCGCTTCGTTTTCTTTGGAATCCCCTTTGGGTTTGGCATCACCGCCCACATCGGCGAGAGCCTGCTCAGACATCGGTGTCTCATCCATGGACGCAGGCGAAGACTTCCCATCAGGCATATCCTTGTCGTCTTGCCCCATGGGCCCGGCGTTTGTTCCATTCGCTTCCTCATTCCGTGGCATCGCGGCGCGGTCCGATGGATCGGCCTTTGCGAGCGACTCCGAATCAGCAGGATGGGATTTGGAATTGCTTCCCTTCGACGGATCGCTGGGCAAGGAGTCGGCCTTTGCAGCGTCATGTGCTTTCCCTGCGTCTTTGGAATCCGCGAGCGACTGCTCAGAAGACGGAGTTCTGTTCTTCCCGTCCGACATCGGATTCGCCATAGGATCAGAACCTGCGACCGCGTCGTCGTTCTTCATTCCCTGCCCCGTTTTCCGTGGACCATCCGGATTCATCTCGTCTTCCGACGATTTCGAACCCGCAACGGTCATCGCTTGCTTCTCGGACTCTTGTTCCCCGGCATTCTGGGAACCGTCTTCGTTCGCCTGCGCGACAGCCTCCTCACCCGGTTTTCCTTCGGTCGCTGGTGTCTTTCCATCGGGTCCGTTCTTCATCTTGGAATCCGAGGACTCTTCAGGATTTCCCTCAGTCGAGTCGTTCCGATCCCCGCGAGGTGTCGTATTCGACTCTTCGTCCGACTTCGTGTTTTTCCCATTCGGCTTCGAGTGTGACTCCCGGGGATCGGCTTCGCTCGGACTCTTGTCGTTCAAATTCTCTGAGGAAGTTTCTGGGGATGAAGTGCTTTCGGAATTTCGAGTCTGAGCGTTCGTCGCATCCGCCAATAATCGGTCTTCTGTACGGGTGTTTCCTTTCGGCTTGTCAGCCATTGATTGGTCGGATGCCGATCGATCAGCACTCGGCTCCTGCCCCTCTTTCATTTCCCCTGAATCTTGGTTGGGATCGGCGTCACCCGGCTTCGCTTCCGTCGATTGAGCCAGCCATTGATCGGGGTCAATGCTCAAGTTTCGATTGTCCGTCACTCGCACCGAGTAGCTGATCTCTTGCCCTTCCTGAATCCCCAGTTTCTTGAGATCCAGCTGCGTTTTCCCGTTGAGATGTTTTTGAAGGGCGTCTTCTCCCAAGGGGATCTCCTGAACCGCGAGAATCTCCGGCTCTTTTCCCTCTTCTCGATTCGATTCGTCGTAGATCACCAGTTCCGCGGTCGCGATGCCATGGTCATCGTGCGCCTCGAACTCGATGTCGATCGTCTCATCGGCGGTGACCGCCATTTCATCGGTCGGGCTGACAATCCGAGCCACCGGCGCCTGGTCCACCAGAATCTCGATGTGGCAGGTCCGCTTGTCTTCATTCCCCAAGTCATGCTTGCTGAGCAATTCAGGGCTGAACGAGAATGTCTCCAGCAACTGGGCCTCGAAGCGATACCAGCCATCCGACTCCGGTTGCAGCGTCACGTTTTGAGTTTCCGCGTCTCCCTCGTCGGTCGGAAGCTTGACGGCGAGCGTCAGCTGTTTGAGAGCCTCCGTCGGCTTCATGGCCAGCGTCAAGGTACTACCCTGCACCGCCTTCACCCGGCTCGGAATCAAGGTCTTCTCATAGGGGGGCCGATCGATGTAGTCAGGTGGGACGACCGTGAACTGCACCTCTTCCAGTTCCGGATAGTCAATCACGGTCACCTGATGCCATTCCGACTGGCCATCCCCCGCACGGACGCGGTACCGAAACGAGTTGTCCGCACGCAACGAGTGCACGAATGTCGAAGTTTCCTCTTCGTTGGGCTGAAGTGTAAAGACATCGACGATGCCCGAATCCTGTTCCAACGTGAGAAGCGCGGATGTTCGCTGCAATCCCCGCTGACGCGTCACCAGATCAAACGTCTCTCCGCGAGGAATAATGATATCGCCGGTTTCACTCTCCAGTTGAGTCGCTGTGATATCGGCGGTCGGTGACCAGAACCGCTTCAGAAGGACAGAGGTCTGCCCCCAGTTCAAAGCCAAGAACGCTCCAAACAGCAGCGCCGCCCCTCCCAGAGCCATTCCCGCTGGACGGAGCTTCTTCGGTTCGACCACTTGCCCCGGCTGAACCAGCCGACCCATTGCGACCGCTTCACTCGTCACCTGCTCCAGCATCGCCTGCGAAGTAGGCGATGTAGGCCGATGGTTGGACTGCGCAAAGGAAGCCACGGTCGTCCAGCGTTCCTCCAACTCGGGAACATGCTGGTCGGCATCCTCGGCGGGCCGAAGCCATCCCCAGACCTGAGACAACGCCGGCACGGCCAACGCCAGCAGCGTCGCCACTGTCATCACGATCGTGCCGATGGTCAGCGTCATCCGAACTGCCGGGCTGAAGAGCGAGAACCCCCAATCGATGGCCATGGAGACAACCATCGCGACGAGCAGCACCGCGACCGCGACCGCGACTGCCCTTAGTACGGCAATCGCTCCCAGACGAAATCGGATCGCGCGGAGTTTGGCTTCCATCGCGGAGGGGAGCGTCGGTTTCTGATTCTGAGCCATGGGAGTGACTTATGTTAAAACGATGAACGTCTTTAGGTGGTGGAAATTCGAAATCCGAAGGAACAAATCCGAAACAAAAACTAAATACAGAAAGACGAAAACGATGAAGAATTCCATTTTACGATTTCGAATTTTGTGCTTGTTTCGTATTTCGAAATTCGTATTTCGAATTTAAGAAACAATGCCCCTCTTCGCGAGGCAAATCACGACAGACCCTTCCATTTTCGAATGATCCATTCCATTTGCAGGCAGCCAAACACAAGCCACAAGTATTTCCATTGGAGCCACAGTGGTTGGCGTGTGATCTCCTCCGTGATGATCGGTTCTAAATTGGTGAGTGCGAGGATCTCGGACACAGCCGTCGGCGGCAACACCTGTCCCCCCGTTAAGTCGGCAATCTGCTGAGCCAGCGCCCGATCACTTCGGGTATCAATCATCTCCAGCGGGATTTCCGCCTGAACGGTAATGCTCGCGACCGCCTCCTCGATACTGTTTTGTTGAAGTGCGGAAATGGCGGAACCGGTCGGCTCCAGGCGATACACTCCTGGGGCCAACGAATCCACCTCCGCACGATACTCACCCGGCACATCCGGAGTCGCCAGCAATGGGACGGACCGAACCTCGTCACTCTCGCCGCGACGAATTTCGACCTCCAGATCGTCGGCTGTCACAGGTTCCCCCGCATCATTCGAAAGCTGGACCACAACCTGCACCGGTTCACCGGTTTCGTAACGCGATTGATTCGTTCGCAGTTGCACCAATTCCGTTCCCGCGGACAGGTCCGAGGCGATCGCCCATCGCAGCAACTGTCCCCAGAACCGGTAATGCAACTGGTCCCCCCGCAATGTCCGTAAACGGTACGTCTCCGGTCCCGCGAGGTACATCAACCGTCCTCGACCAATCGGTTGCCAGCAGAGAAACGCGCTGGTTTTCATTTGCGATTCTTCATCGACGGAATTCTGAGGAATGGCTGCGATCAATGTCTCCGCCGACGCCTTGGGCTGTCGCCAATCGGAAACCTCGCGGAGCGGCGAAAAGCGGTTCACAAAGTCCCAAGAGGTTCGCGTGGCGGCTTCCGTTTCGGCGATCATCAATGCATCGTGCGATTCGCCGGCTCTTGTCACCCGAAAGGCAAAACTTTCCCCGTTCTGTTCGGCATCGGAAATCGGAGTCACTGGCAACAGATCAGCCAATGGTTGCTGCACAAACCCTTGGGGCATGGACCGCCGACCCGCGATCAGGATCGCCGTTCCTCCTCGCTTCTGCAGGTACTCTCGCAACCCTTCTTGTGATGCGACCGAAAAATGGTCCGACGGCAAGTCGCCCAGTATCACAATGTCGTATTGATCCCATTCATCGGCCGTGACCGGCAGTGATTTCGACTCTTCTCGGCGGCCCGTCGCAATCATGCGTGGCCGAAACAGGAGTTCATCGCACTCCACTTTCGCATCGCGGCGGAACAACTGGGTCAGGTACCGGTACTCCCAGCGCGGCAATTCATCGGCGAGGAGGACTTTAATATCGCTGCGAGTGACATTGACTTCAACTTCGTCGTAATTGTTGGCTTCCGTGAGTTCGTCGTTGATGGGAGAAACGGCTAACTGAAAGGACTGCATCCCGACCTCGGAGACCCGTTGTTGAAACCGCACCGTTCGTGAAGCATAGCCCGTGTCGAAGGAGACCTCGCGAAAGTCGATGACGTCTCCATCTCGCAGAAGTTGCACATGGCAAACTTCCCCCGCACAGTCGTGCGCCTCCAAAACGGCTTCAATCACAATATCATCGTTCCGCATCGCCACCGCCGGGGCCGAGACCGATTGAAGGACGACATCCCGGACGAAGTTCGTATTCCCCACTGGCACGACGTACACCGGAGTCTCTTCAAAACGCCGGGCGACCTCTTGTGGCGTGGACTCGTTTCGCTCGTTGTGGGCCACATCTGACAGTAAAAAGACCGCGGCCAACGGCTGCCCGGACAACGACTGTTGCAATTGCTCCAGCGCCTTCGCCAGATTCGTCCCTGAAACGGCCGATTCCGCGGACGCCATCGTCGGGACCGCGACCACCTCCGAAACATCCTGGACGCGAGTCAGCTTTTCATCGAACACGCTCCAGCGGACATCCGCCTGCTCGCCAATGGTTGCCAACGTTGACGACTGCAACTGCTTCAGATAGTCGGCCACGCGTTGAAGACGCGGCCGGTCATTGAGTTGAGCCAGAACTTCGGGTTTCTCCTGCGCGACCTGCGACGACTCATCGCTGGCCACCTGACGGGACAACTCATATAGCGAACGCTCCAGGCTCGATAGTCGCACTTCCAGATCGGGCAGGCTCTC
>JAGQQQ010000427.1 GCA_020426125.1 Planctomycetaceae bacterium | reverse complement strand
TGTGGAAGGCTTGGGACACGGAACTCCAGCGATGGGTCGCGATGAAAATCCCGCGCGACTCGATCGCGAATGGGGAAGACTTGGAGCGATTTCTCCGCGAGGCGCGAGCCGCCGCCCAACTGCGACACCCGAACATCGTCACCGTCTATGAAGTCGGCTTTGACGACAATACTGGGTATATCGCCAGCGAATTTGTCGATGGCCTCACACTCTCAGACTGGCTCACCAGTCAGAAACTCTCCCCTCAGGAAGCGGTCGAAATTTGTGTCACCATCGCAAATGCGCTGGAACATGCTCATCGCGCTGGGGTAATTCATCGTGATCTCAAGCCTGGCAACATCATGAGGGACGCCGATGGCAAGATTCACCTGATGGATTTTGGCCTCGCGAAACGAGACGCGGGTGAAATTACGATGACGTTGGATGGCCATATCCTCGGCACCCCGGCCTATATGTCTCCCGAACAAGCCAAAGGAGACGGCCACAATGCCGATGCCCGTAGCGATATCTACTCGCTGGGGGCCGTTTTTTTCGAATTGCTCACGGGGGAACGTCCTTTTCGGGGAAACACCCGGATGCTCATCCACCAAGTCATCTTCTCGGAGGCTCCCTCTCCAAGAAAGTACAGTTCGTCTGTTTGCCGCGATCTGGAGACAATCTGCCTGAAGTGTCTTGCAAAAAGCCAGAACGACAGATTCCAGTCAGCTGGTGATCTGGAGAATGAACTTCGACGATGGGCAGCGGGGGTCCCAATCCATTCTCGACCAGTCAGCATCCTGACTCACGTTTGGCGATACACGAAGCGGAAACCGATGGTTGTCGGATTAATCCTCTTGCTGTTTTTCTCTCTCCTCGCGGGAACAATTGGAAGCACGCTGTTCGCCATGCAGGCCAGGGACGCGGCCATCCGCGCTGACAAGAATGCGGTTGCATTCGCGGAACTGGCGATCGCTGAGACCCGAGAGCGACGGAGGGCCGACCGATTGGCCGAACGCGCCATCGCATCAGAAAGGAGCGCGAATATCGCCCGCGACGAAGCTCTTGCCGCCAGTCGACGCTCTGAACGTTGGTCTTACGTTGATCGGGTTCGACGAGCATCGATCGCACTATCACGCGGCGATCACGGCGATGCATTCCACGCGATTACGACAACTCCGTACACACAGCGAGACTGGACGGCGCGGTATTTCGAACGGCAAGCAATGGGAACCTCGACCTTTTTTTGCGGACATCAAGCGGCGATTTCCTCGATCGCTTTTAACCCAAAGGGGGACCGACTCGCCAGCGGTGACGAAAAGGGTGAGGTCATCATTTGGGACACTCTGACAGGCCAGCCGTTACACGGCATTGTCCCAGACACTGACACCAAGAGCAGTGGTGTCATTTCCCTCCAGTTTTCTCCGAATGGGAAACAATTGGCTGTCACAAGTGTTCGAAAAGGTGTCGTTTCACGAAAAATCACGACCGTTTGGGACGCGACCACCGGAACAGAGCTTTTGGGAACGCACACCCAGAACGGGGATTCCGGGATTATCCGCTCGTTGGCGTTCCATCCGAGTGGAACAACTTTTGTGACGGGCAACAACATCGGTGACATTGCCTTGTGGAACTCCTCACCGCTCGAACAAGTCTTGAAATCAAACCTTTCCAAAAGCGTGATGACTTCCCTTGCGTTCCACCCAGATGGAATGTCACTTGCTGCGAGCGAAGCACGCGGTCGCGTCGCGATCCTCGATTCGCGTTCTCTTGAAGAGATTGCGGACTTTTCTCACCCCGAAGGCCATATCATCACGGCCGTCGTGTTCAATCACAACGGAGATCTGCTGGCGTACTCGACGAAGGAGGGGGATGTCTTTGTAATTAATCTCAAAACATCCAAAGTGTTAAAAAGAGTCAGAGTATCTCTCAAAGAAAGCTTCTTTGTTCGTTTATTGTTTGGTTCTTCTGGAAATGACATTTTCATTACAAATGGCGAAGGATCATCTTATCGCATTAGAATAGCAGAGAGCAATGAAGAGCAAGACAATGATGGTTCAGCCAGCCTGGGAATTGATCTCGCCCTGTCCACGCTTTCTCCCGAGATGGCGATTGCGAAGACGGATGGCGATCTTGAGATTCATGAGTCGAGCGAGAGCCTTGAAAATGGTGTCTCCTTCCCCGGCCATTTCGGAAGAGCCACCTGCGTTACCTACAGCCCGACCAAAAAGTATCTCGCGAGTGGAGGCGACGATTGTCTCATCAAGATTTGGAATACCGACCGCGATCGAAGAAAGTCTGTCGGCGAATCCTTCGGGGTTCGTAAGAGAGTTGCCACGGGTTTTCCAACTCAACTTCAACAATTTGCGGTCAGCGGAAGCGGAACAGTCGTCGCATCCCACGATGGCCGGTCAATCGTTTTGTGGGATACTCCCTCAGGTCGTGCCATCGAACGCCTCCCGAACTCGTTGAACAAGGTCACACGATTTCTCCTGAACTACAGCGGAACCAAACTCGCCGCGATCACCGAGAATGGGCATGTCTCTGTCTTCAGTAAACAGCAAGAAGGACAACAAACCTTTAGAGAGGACAAAATTTCTGGCAAAGTCGAAATGTTTGATTTTGCAGGGACAGATGGATACTTCGTTACTGCTGATAAGGATCAAGCTGTTCGCGTGTTCGATGCGGAGACGAATCGTCCATTTTTTGAAACGCAGGTGGACTTTCCTGTCGGATGTGCTTTTCTCTCCACGGGAGGAGACAGTTTGCTACTCATTCCTGCTTCCTATCTGAGAGCGAGCTCCTCAAGGTTCGTCGTTCAAATTGACACTCACACAGGTCATCGTCAGACACTTCCTTTCCCGACCGAGATCGTCCCGAAAAACTTTCCGACCCGTTTTGGAGTTCAGGGGTTCCTCACGATTTGCGACAACGTGGTCAGTTTACACAATCCTCAATCCGAAGGATCCACGGCGACCTACTTCCGGGGAGAATCTCGCATGGGCTTCGATGAGCTAAGCACCATGACTGAGCAGAGTGGAGTTGAGGGACTATTTGATTTCCTAAATCATCGGCCGGGGTTTACGGTCGCGACTTTTTGTCCGCTAGGGAACACAGTTGCGGCGGTCGACAAGAATAACAGTGTCTGGATCTGGGACATCTCCACTGAGGAAGTGTTAATACACCAGGATTCCACAATTTCGAACATCAGGGCAATCTCATTCGCTGACGAGGAACAGACGATGACTTTGTTTTCAGAGTCAGGTGACATTGAGGAATGGGACACGACGATGGACTACGAATGCCTCACGCTCATGGGACACCGTTCACCTGTCATTAATGCCGTTTTTGATATGAAGAATGAGCGTCTCGCAAGTCTCTCCCAAGATGGAATGATCAAGTTGTGGGATATCGAATCGGGACGAGAATTCAGCTCATTGACGGTTGCAAAAGGTCCGGTTCCAGAAATCGCCTTTTCCAGGACGACCGGAAATCTTCAGTGGTGGCTAAAAGGAGAACGAACCGGTTGGGAATGGGATCCCGATCTGGGAATCTTTTCGAAGATTGACGAAGTGAGCGAAGTGGGGAGTGGCTTCCGTTTTCCCAAAGCGAGTCGAATTCATGCAATACCGAATGGAGAACTCATTCACGTCTACCGGAGATGTCTCGATCAATCGGGGAGGCGAAACGAATTACGACCGCGAGTTAGCGACTGTCTTGAAGTTCAGGCGGCGATGCCGGCTCTGAGTTCGTCCTCTGCTTATTCCGCAAGGTGATTAGTTTACGAG
>JAGQQQ010000426.1 GCA_020426125.1 Planctomycetaceae bacterium | reverse complement strand
ATCGCGGCGAACAGATCGTCGTGCTCGACTTGATAGGGATTGGCATTTTCCCCTTTGAAGCGTTCCTTGGAACCATCGAAACGTTCGATCGACACATTCCGGGGATTGTTGTCGAGGTGGACGATCCCATTGTTGCAATGGGCATGTTCGGTCACGCTGTTCCAGCAGTTTCGGATATGGCGACACTGACTCATCATTACGGTGCCATCGGCAAAGGTGTACTCAACGGCGTGGTGGTCGAAGATTTCGCCGTAGCGAGGATCTTTCCGGACTTCCCGGCCCCCCATCCCGTTTGCTTTGACCGGCAACTGAGCCCAGATGTTTTCGGGATCCTCAGGAATGATCCCGGACATAATCCAGTTTCCGACGTCGAGATTATGGATGTGCTGCTCACAGATGTGATCGCCGCACAGCCAGTTGTAGTAGTACCAGTTCCGCATCTGATATTCCATTTCCGACTTGACATCGGCCCGACCGGCACGGGGTTCCCAGACGCCGCCGCCGTTCCAATAGACGCGGAGGGCTCGGACATCCCCGACGGCTCCGTCATGAATTTTTTTGATGTAATCCAGGTAACATTCCTGGTGTCGGCGTTGCAGGCCAACCCCGACCTTGAGGTCTTTTTCCTTGGCGACCTTGGCCGCCTCAATGACCTTGCGGACCCCTTCAGCGTCCGTCGCCACCGGCTTTTCCATGAAGACATTTTTCCCCTGGGAAACGGCATACTCGAAATGGATGGGACGGAACCCGGGAGGAGTGGCCAGAATGACAAGGTCCACGTCATCACTTTCCATGACCTTCTTGTAGGCATCAAAGCCGACGAATTTCTTGTCTTCCTCGACAGCGACTTCGGAGTCTTCCTTGCTCTTGACCGCCTTCTCGATGTTGTTGAGAGAGCTATCAAGTTGATCTCGGAATGCGTCAGCCATCGCAACCAGTTTGACTTTCCCTTTGGTCGAAAGGGCCTGAGCCGCAGCACCGGTTCCGCGACCTCCGCAACCGACCAGAGCCACGCGAACGGCGTCATCCCCACTGGCAAACGCCCGGGCGGAAACACTCGTAAACAGACCGGTCCCGAATGCGGCGACTGCGGATGACGTTTTCAAAAAATCTCGTCGACTGCTATCAGACATGGGCTTTTCCTCGCTCGTATGTTGGGAATTGGATGCAAAGGCGTATCTTTGCAGAATCGTGGCAAATTGACAGCCAAACCGACGAAATCGATCTCAACGCCCCTCAATGGATCCCACCTGATCCGGAACTCCGACCGGTCCTTTGCAACTTCCTTCCGAATCTGCGAAAGTCTCGGAACAATTCAATGTCAGTTGATGATTCCAGGATCGCATTCAGCAAGCGATTTGTATGAGCCTGTCGGTGAACTCATCGAATGGTATCCCCCGGGACCGGTTGCCGTTCAGGCGGCTCGGCTCGAGGAGGGGATTTCCGTCCCGACCCGCCATGCGCGAAACACCAGAGCTGGGAACCATCGCGATCTCGTCACTCTCGGTTTTCTCAGCCATGACTTTTTCAGCGGGAAGACAAGTGCTTTCCCCGCTTCCTGTCCCAGCGCCCGGCTTCCATCCGAGCGTTCAACTCTGAGGAGAAACAATGCCTGTCCATCCCGTGAACGAACTCCGGAACGTTGTGCTCGTTGGCCATGGCTCTGTCGGTAAGACATCCCTGGCCGACCTGATGTTGTTCAAGGCCGGTGTCAGCAAACGGCTCGGATCCCCCGACGATGGGACAAGTTTTCTCGATACCGAAGACGAGGAAAAGAACCGGCATCATTCGATCACTTCTCACGTTTGCCACTTCGAACACAACAACGCCCGGATAAACTTGATCGACGCGCCCGGGATGCCCGATTTCGTTGGCCAGGTTATCGGGGCCTACCGAGCTGCCGAGACGGTCGCGATCTGTATCAACGCTCCTCATGGAATTGAAGTCAACACACGCAAATCCTTCCAGCACGCGGGAAACCGGGGGCTCGCACGGTTTCTGGTGCTGAATAAGTGCGATGGCGACAATGTGGATCTGGAATCGCTGGTTGAGGAGATTCGCGCTCAGTTCGGAACGGCCTGCGCGCTGATGACAATCCCCCTGGGAATCGGCTCAGAGATCCACGGTGTGATCAATACCGTGTCTCTCCCTTCGGAATTGCCGACGGACGCGATGGTCGACCCCCGCGCGGCGAACCAGCAGGTTCTCGACGCCGCAGTGGAAGCAGACGAAGACCTCATGATGCGCTATCTCGAAGGGGAGGAGCTTTCCTCGGAAGAGATCGAAGGAGCCATCGTCAAAGCCGTCGTCGCGGGGACATTGATTCCCATCTTCTGCACAGCAGTGAAGGCCGATATTGGTGTTGCCGAGTTGATGGATGCTATCGCGCAATATGCGCCTTCACCGGCCGATTTGAAGCGGCACGTCATGAAAGACGGCGAAGACATCGAAGTCGAACCCGATCCCGATGGGCCTTTGGTCGCCCAAGTTGTGAAAACCCGAATTGACCCGTTTGTCTCGAAAGTCAGTTACCTGAGGATCTTTTCCGGTCGGTTGAAAAAAGAATCGACGGTCCACGTCGTCGGGTCCAATCGAAACGTCAAGATCCATCAGCTCCTCGATCCCCAGGGAAGCGGCGTGGAAAACGTCGAAGAAGCGATCGCGGGAAATATCGTCGCTGTGACCAAAGTCGAGGACCTCCATACGGGGGACACGGTGTCGGACGGATCCGATGAAATCACCATGCCCCCGATGGCGTTCCCCCGACCGATGATCGGCCTTGCCGTCGAACCGAAGAGCCAAGCGGACCAAGCCAAGATATCGTCAGCCCTGCACAAGATTGAGGAGGAGGATCCCACGTTTAAGGTCCACCGCGAGGATCAGACGCATGAAATGGTGATGGAGGGGATGAGCGAACTTCATCTGCAGCTCATTCAAAACCGCCTTCATGACCGCGAAAAGGTGGATGTCATCACGCATCAACCGCGGATCCCCTATCGAGAAACGGTGAGCAGCGACGCCGAGGGAAGCTACAGGCACAAAAAACAATCCGGGGGATCCGGCCAGTTCGCGGAAGTGCACATGCGGGTCTCACCATGTCCCCATGGCATCACCCCCGACGAATACTTTACGAAAGAACGCTTCGAAAGCATGCGATCCTTCCATTATGACCCGGAGTGGAATTTCTGCTTTGTGGATCGAATCTCCGGCGGTTCCATTCCGAACCAGTTCATTCCCGCCGTCGAAAAGGGAATCCGGGAACGGATGACGCGCGGGGTCATCGCGAACTGCCAGGTTCAGGATATCGTCGTTGAATTGTTCTTCGGCAAAGACCACCCGGTCGACAGCAACGAAACCGCATTCAAGACCGCCGCCAGTCATTGCCTGAAGGAGATTTTCCAGCAGGCCAAGCCCGCGTTGCTGGAGCCCATCGTTCAATTGGAGATTACCGTTCCTGCGGACAAGATTGGCGATGTCACCAGTGACCTCAACACTCGTCGCGGACGAATGGAAGGGATGGATGAAGTGCCAGGGGGGTTCACGATGATTCATGCCAAGGCCCCACTCGCGGAGGTCATGACCTACGCCCGGGCTCTTTCCAGCATGACGGGGGGGCAAGGTTCCTTCACCATGGAATTCGCGGATTATGAGATGGTCCCAGGAAATGAGCAGCAAAAGATCATCGCCGCCGCCGTGGCTGAAGCCGAACATGCCTCCTAATCTGCGGTGTCAATTGGAATTCTAATCCCGAACGTTCGAAGAGGAAGACCGCGTCCGGTAGGCGCGGATCCCCTTCCTTCCCGGCCTCACTCAGCAGGGTTGGCGTGGTCGGAATTCCCTGATGAATCGAAATCCTTCGTCAATTACCTGAGACTTGGGATCCGGTTTGATATACACGGTCGCGTCCGAACTTGATGATCCCGTCGTGCCCCCGGTCGACGGGATTCCGTTTTGGCGATCGAGCCAGTGAGAAGAGAACAGACTGAGTCATCGATCCGCGAGCCGTCGAGCCCCGTGGACGCTGATACCGTTTCTTTTGGAAGATCTGGGCTCCTGATTCCAAGTTGGTTTTGAAGCCAACATGGAAAGTTCGAGCGATTCCACTTCACAGTTTCACGAAAGCATCTCATGAGCGATGAACAAACCCTGATGGACCTGTCCAGAAAGCTGTTGCAAGCCATCGACGCAGGTGACTGGCAGGCATACGCCAGCCTTTGTGATGACTCCATCACTTGTTTCGAACCGGAGGCGGAAGGCCACCTTGTGCACGGAATGCCGTTTCACAAGTTCTATTTCGACCTTCCCGGTGGCGGATCGCCACGACTGTCGACGATTGCCTCTCCGCACATCCGCCTGGTTGGGGATATGGCCGTCGTCTGCTACGCGCGACTGACGCAAAAGCTGGATTCAAATGGTTCCCCAGTAACAACTTGTGCAAATGAAACACGGGTTTGGCAAAAGCTGGAAAACGGCTGGAAACATATCCACTTCCATCGATCCCCCGCTTGAGTCTCTGAAACAGCGATCGTCACATGAAAAGAAAACTCTCGCCCCATTGCTTTAGCCGCGTAAAATCACTCAGGAGACTTTCCTGTTGAACGAGAGGCCAAGCCATGCGAGCCGTGACATTTACCGAACGAAAGGCGTATTTTCCGGAAATCAACCAAAAGTCCGCGGAGTATCCACCGGGCCATCGAGGGACCGTGATTTTGATTCACGGTCTGGCTGGTTCGAGTTGGGTCATGTATCCCTTGGCCCAGCGGCTGTACAATCGGGGATTTTCGACCTTCAACTGGGGCTACTGGAGCATCGGCCAATCGCTGAAAGGGCTCGTCCCCTTCTTTCGGTCGAGAGTTGAGGAAGTCCACAAGGCCCTTCCTCCCGAAGAACCTTTGTACATCGTCGGACATAGTCTTGGGTCCATTATCGCTCGCGCCGTCCTCGCGGAAGCCGACCTGTCGTCCGTCAGACGGGTCGTCATGGTCTGTCCCCCGAACAAGGGTTCCCACGTCGCCACTCGACTTGGTCCCCATCTCCGCTGGCTCTCCCCGTTGGTCGATGAACTCGCCGACAAGGCGGATAGTTTTGTGAACCGAATTCCCCATGAGGTGCATCCCGAAGTCGGGGTCATCGCAGCCAGCGGCGACCTTGTGGTGGACGAAGCAAGCACGCACCTCAAGGGAGAGGTCGACCACATCACACTTCCAGGAATGCACGCTGAGTTGATCCTGCGCGGGGATGTCGCGGACCAAGTCGCTTTTTTCCTGGACCATGGTCGTTTCTGGAGACCTGACCTGGTGACCTTCAAAGAATTCCCCAACCCGCTGCCACAAATTTGCCCGTCCATTGATGGAGAGCGGTCATCTTGAATCTCGCGATGAAACGGGGCTCCCGCTTGAGAGTCATCCACCATGAACTGTCGCGATGAAATGAACTTCGCTGTTTGGCCCGACCCGTTCCAGAAGCCCGATTCCAGAGATACGAGAGTCGATCGAGACCGAAATGCCGGGCCGGAGTTGATCCCCGTCACACAGACGGTCTTGAATTCCCGGAAACATTCGCTCCAACTCGGCGACCGCGCCACGCACAGTTTGAGAGGAGATCTCGACGAGTCGAACGTCTCCGGTCATGCGGCGAAGCGCTGGCGGAATGAAAACGGTCGCCATGAGAACGTTTCCTCCTTTCGATGAATTTGGACGTTGGCAGGACATTCGAGACCGACGGAGCCCTCCATTCACAGGCCGATGGGTCTCAATTTCTTCGGTTCATTCCAGACTACGGGCGGCGGCGTGAATCGCTTTCCCAGAACCAGTCGGAAGACACTTCTGACCTTTGATACTGTTCCGGTGTGCTATTGAGATTTTGGTTCCGCTCAGAAATCACGGGGCGCAGGCTCATTTCGACGCCACCGATCAGTCCCAGCAGCACTCTGCCGACTTTTCGCGAAGTGGCCTCGGAACGGACGTACTTGGGAACCGGGTACGTCGCAAGGGAAAGCCGTTCTTCGTTCAGGAACGTATCCATCGGCCAATTACGAAGCCTGTTGTCTCGCGCTTCGGCAGCCAGCGAGGCGACTAACGAGAGATCATAGAGATTCTGAAGTTCGGCAAATGGAGGCGAGGCGTCCGCCAACTCCGCGAAGCGTTCCGAGAACAATCTGGCAAACTGCTCGGTGCTACTCCGTGTCTGGGGGGACTCACGCCGGATGCCGGAGGAGTCGCTCAGTTCCTCCTGAGCCACCAGTTGTGCTCGCTGCCCCCGAATCACAAAGACCGTCCCCGCGCTGTTGGTTTCGAGTGGTTCGTATGACGGAACAAACCACCAACGTTGAAGACTATTGCCCTGCGCCGTCAACAAAGATAGTTGGCTGCGGATGCCCCGAACCGGGGTCATTTCCTTCCCTAAGGCGATGCGTTTCATTCTCAGATCGGCTTCCACGAGCGCGACGGCGAAATGCGAGTTCTCGGGGACGCCGGTCAGGGTCACGACTTGGCGACCAAGAATCTTGGCCATGGTTTGGTAACGTTGACGCGCCACCGACGTTGTTGCAGGTGAGGTGTTTGTCTGGAGATATCGCTGGAGGTTCGCGAGGTTCTCCTCCGTGGGATCAATCGAGCAGGTGATCAGATTTCGCCCCGACATCACAGATCGCAGGACGACGATCAGGTCGTCGAGAAAAAGCGGCGGGCGCCCAGACTTGATTCCAAGAATCCGGCCATGACTGTCGGGAGCAAACGGCTCCGCCGGTCCGACAATCAACAGATCGGAGTGATCGGGATCAATGACGACCTTGTCGACACGTTGCAATCCGCCCAGGTAGACAAGAGACTCTGGAAGGGCCTTGCCTCGATCCAGGTGTTCCTTTAGGGATGCTTCCACGCTTCTCAGCGATAACACCCGTTCTGGAGATTCAATAACAAGATCTTCGGGCAAGTTATCATGGACGTATTGCTCCTGCTGGCGTTTGAGCAACGCTGAAGACCCGGAACGCAGCACACGGGTTTCAATGATTCCTTCAC
>JAGQQQ010000425.1 GCA_020426125.1 Planctomycetaceae bacterium | reverse complement strand
ATCAGGTTGAACGACTGGAAGATGAACCCGATCAGCGAATTGCGGCTGTCGGAGAGATCATCGTCAGTGAGATCCGCGACATTGCGACCGCCCAGGAAGTATTCCCCTTTGGTGGGCCGGTCCAAGGCTCCCAGCAGGTTGAGCATGGTACTCTTGCCGCTTCCCGAGGACCCCATGATGGCGATGAAGTCCCCTTCCGGGATGTCGAGGCTAACTCCGCGAAGAGCCTTCACAGTTTCCGCGCCAAGCACGTAGTACTTGTGGAGATCAACAAGTTTGGCGGCAAGTTTCATCGGCGGATCGAGGCGTTCGAACCAAAAATCGGAAAGAGAAGGACTCAGTGAGTCTCCGACAGGGCGGACGATTACTCCTCTGCTCCTCCGCCGGGGGCCCCCCCACCAGGAGCGCCTCCTCCACCAGGGCCGCCTCCCGGAGGACGAGCGGCACTCATTTCTTCTTTGGTGATAAAGCCGTCGCCGTCTTTGTCGAGCTTGCTGAAATTCTCTTTCATCCTGCCGGGAGCTTCGTCTTCGCTGATTTTGCCGTCGCCATCCTTGTCCAGATTATTGAAGAAAGCCGCCGGGTCGCCTCCTCCGGCAGGTCGTCCCCCTTCTGAGGCACCCGGTTTCGGGGCGGGAGCGTCTTCACCTTTCGGCAGGTTTTCAAGGTCAGGATCGGCTCCATCTTCCGCAGAGAGTTCTGCTTCGAGAGCTGAGATCTCGTCGTCGAACTGGGACCGCGGATTTAAGACGACGTATTCCCCTTCCTCGATGCCGTCCTTGACTTCGATGTGGGTCTGGTTGGACTCGCCAGTTTCCACGAAGCGGCGTTCGGATTTTCCACCTTTGACGACATACGCGACATGCTTGCGAGCAACGTTGACGATCGCCTGAACGGGAACCTGAAGAATGTCCGGACGATTCGCGACCAGAATTTCGACTTGGGCGGTTAATCCCGGACGGAGCTTGCGAACTTCTTCCACCGCGTCGGTCAGATGGATGACTGTTTCATACTCGCGAAGGTCCGTGTTGGGCCATTGTCCAGACATGGGGACGGTAGAGACCGAGTAGACCACACCGTTGAAAATCTTGTCCGGGTAGGCGTCGGTGCGGATCCGAGCCCGGAGCCCTTTCTTGATGGATCGAATCAGCGATTCATGGATTCGGCAGTCCACCTTCATTTTGGTGACGTCGGGCAGGTTGATGATCGCCTGCCGCTCGCGGACCTGTGCCCCTTCTTCGATCGTGGAACCCTCGTTGCTGGAACGCCGAGAATTTTGCATGTTCGCGTAAACGACTTCGCCCGCCTGCGGGGCTCTCATTTTGCAGGCTTCGAAATTCGATTGGAGTTTGCCCTCTTTCTTCCTCTCCAGGTCCAAAGTCTTTTCTCTTGCGTCGACGTCGGCCTTGTATTGAATCAAGGCCGCTTCGGCTTTGGCTTCCACACGAATCAATTCGTTGCGGAATTCGTCGAGTTGAGCTTCCAGTTCCGTCAAAGTCCTTTCGATAGTGAACTTCTCGTAGACCTTGAGTTCTTCCTCAGCGCTTTGAAGTTCGAATTCCTTTTGCTTCACTGCGATCCTGGCTGACTCCAGTTCATTCTGAGTCTTGTACCCCTTTTTGACCTGATCGCGGGTAAAGTCGAGGTTCTCTTGAGCACTTAACAGACCTGTTTTGGCCAGAGCGACTTTCCCTTCGAGTTCCTTCTGCTTCTGGGCTTTCTCGCCTTCCTTGAACTTTTTGAGATCCAACTCAGCGAGCTTAATGTTGAGCTTTGCCGCGGCGATGTCGCTGTCGTTTTGATTCTCTTGAATTTTCAAAGCTTCCAGCGCCTGGTCGCGCGCTGCGAGTGCCTGAGATGTCTGAATCATCTGGGAATCAAGTTGGTCTTCGATGGAGGACCCATCCAACTCACAGACGATCTCTCCTTCCTCGACCCAAGTGCCTTCCGGAACGATGGAAATAATGGTTGTTGATCCCTCGACCTTGCTTTCCAAGGTCACGTTATTCTGGCTGTCGATAAATCCCTGCACGGACAGACTGATCAGGAAGTTTTGCCTGACCGCTTTTTCTGTCACCAGGTTCTTCGGCATTTGTTCGGACGATCCCAGTCCGATCAGGGAGCGCCACGACTCCGCTGACAGCAACCCCCCCGCCCAAGCTGCCCCAATCAGCCCGACCGAGATCAGGGCCATTAAGCTCCAGTTCGACAGCACCCCCCGTCGTGTTGAGTTCCGTCGCTGGGACGTCAGGTGGGAAGACTTCTGGAGGGGGAGGGAGGAATTGATCATCGGTCTCATCAATCTTTCGATAGACTTCATCGTTCCAGACACCGTCTGGTCCGATGTCCATGATACCCATATCGCGATAAATGTTCAGACGGTTCTGCTCGTAACTGATCCAGTTGCCGAGCAGGCTGTTCTGGGCATTCAAAATGTCGTTCAACGCTCGCAGCAGGTTCTGACCCTGAACACCGCTACTCCGCCCCCCGCCTTGGGCACTGACAGGGGCATTGCTTTCTCCAACCGCCGCATCAAACTGGAGTGCCGCGATTCGAACTGCTCGCTTCGAAGTCTCCAGATTCTGCTTGAGCACCTGAAGTTGTCGCCACGCTCGACGAATGTCCGCTTTCACGCGGTCTTCAGCGAGCATGTAGGTTCGTCGTTGCCGCTGATAATCGATCAATGCCGCCCGATAGGCATTTCTTTCATCGATCTGGTCGAGGGGGGCGGTAAACCGCAAACCAGCACGCAGGCGGCTTTCTTCGCCGCGAAAATCAAAAGGTTTATTCCTGTTGATTGTATTGATTTCCCCGTCGACGACCAGATCCAAAACCCCCTTGAGGCGATTTGCGGCAATTTCAATCTGACGGCGGGCATCCATCACGAGTGCACGGGAGTTCATTAAGTCAACCCGATTATCCACTCCCACTTGCGTCGCAGTTTGGAGGGAAATGTCGAATGGAACCACTTCCACCAATTCCACTCGCAAGCTGACCTGGATCGATGCGAGGTTCTGTCCTAACTGCAACAGTTCTAGGCGAAGGGCATTGATTTCATCTCGAAGTTCCTCTCTCGTGTCGGAGTAGAGCAAAGGATTGAATCCTCTCGCCTCCACCTCACTTGCCCACTTCACTGGGTCCGTATCCTGCAATTCCTCAAGTTGACGGAGTTCGTCCCGTCTTTTCTCTTGTTCCGGGTTCTTGAGGCCAGCAGCTGTTCTTTGACGGAACACCTTGACTCGACTCTGAAACTCTTCCAACTCCGCTTGGGCACTTTCGTAGAGGAACCTTGCACGCTGGAGATTCTCACGAGACTCATCGAGTTCACCTTTTCCGGCTGTCTCTTCTCGCCGCGTCAACATCTCCTCAACTCGCTCCAAATCCCGCTCGACATTCGAAAACCCCTCTGTGCGGAGGTTGCTCAGCAACTGCGAAAACGAGTCGACGACAGAGTCAAGTTGCGCCCATGTTGGCTCATCGAAGTATTGTCCCCATACAAGAACGAACTCATTCGCTTGGTTCTCCAATTCCGTCAGTTGGGGGTCAATGAGCTGGAACTGCTCCAGCAAGCCATCGTCAATCGTCAACTCAACTTCTGGTGGCAACCCCAAGAGGATTTTGAAGTTATCGAGGTTATCCTGAAGTCCTCGTTCCGATTCTCGCACTTGATTGATCGAGCTTGCGAGTTGTGATTGCAAATTCAAGACGTCCAGCGGCGCGACTTCGCTCCGCAATTGGCCGATTAATTCATCGACCGCCCTGTTAAACACCGGATCCTCGCTCAAGTTCCGAAGAATTCTGATTTGTTCATCAGAAATGAGACCGCCACTCCAGTTGAGACGTTTCAAGCTGGGATAGAATCTGATGCGGCCCCTGATCGAAGGGGCTGGTTCTAACCCGGCTGGAGGCTCGTCCAGATAGGGAAGAAGTTCCGGCGGAATGGCCTCTAACGCGGTCTGTCCTCCGGCCGGTGGAAAGTCGAGATCGACGCCGGCGGATTGGTTGCCCTGAGTCGCCTGTGCCAAGAGCCGTTCGGTCTGTTCTTCCAAACGGCGGATGTTCTCGTACTGATTGCGGATCCGCTGAACCTGTTGCAAGAGATTCAAGAAGCCACTGCCGCTCCCCACAACATCCGTGAACAGTTCTTGCCGGAACCTCGCGAGGTCGCGGAGTTCGTAGACCAGGGAACGCTCGATTTGCGTGAGGTTCTCCAGGCCAACCTTCCGTCCGGCGCCCACTAGCAATGGTTGAACCAGCGAATAAGACAGTGTCGACATCGTCTGGGTACGTGTCCCGGCACCAAAGAACCAGATCGTGTTGTTGGCCAGTTCGACGGCCCATTGCGTTCCCGCCGGAAGCAACTGACTGAACCCGAAGCGAGATGTCATTCGGGTATTATCCCCCGGACCGTGCGGCACGAAGGTGTTGGTAATCGTCCCGCCCGGTTCTGATCCGCTGGTCCCCAAGTACCGGACGCCGAACTGGAACCGTTCGAAGGTGACCGCCAGGGCCGCCAGGTACACGTTTTCAATCTGGAACTGATAATCCCGATTGTGGATCTGTGCGAGTTCAACCGCGTCCTGGAGTTTAATTTCCTTCAACTCGGGTACTGGAGCGATGAATTCGCCCGTTTCCGGATCGACGGAGCCTTCGGTGATCCCGAAATTCGCCAGCCACTGCGGGTTCTCGACCGACATCAACGACCCGAATTTGTGCCAGCAATCGTAGCCTTCCCAGCCATCCACCCAGTGCATATAGGTGTGGGCCGCCGGATCATCGGGCGGAAGCGGAGCGAAGTCGGGGTTGTACGGATCAAAGAACCGGCTCCGCTCATCCGGGGTGACATCAAACCGGGGAACCGCCCAGCGCGGATCGTTGATGTGCTGGGAGATCGCCTGATACGTGTCCTTGTCCGCCTGATGCCGCCAGAACTGACGGGAGCAGCCAGTCCACAGGAGCGATCCGGCCATGAGTCCGAAGACGCACGCTCGCGAGGCAAGTCCGGAAGTTCGTTGGAAACCGTTCATCATTGATGAGTTCCACCACAGTTGAGGGGACTCCCCTGGGGAGAGGCCCTCGGTTGGCTGTCCACCGGCAACATCTGCCGGTCCGCGCAATCCTCCGCTTGATGGAAAGATTCCATCCATTCATTTTTCGGTGAGAGCATGGGACCATCTGTAGCGAAAGGACCGACTTTGCGGGTCACAGCGATTTTGCCGGGGGCATGGGAACGAGTTTCCTCTTCAAAAAGGATCCCGGAGAACCGTCAGAACCGGTTGAATGGAACTTGATTCCATGTCTTTCGAAGTCAACACGATCATTCCTCTCGATTTCCCCGACCCAGCTTCCGCGTGTGGTGCAGAGTCCCCCATCAGGATTTTTATACGGAGCATTGCGCGGTTTGGATCTGGGCTTTCCGGACTGCCGTGGACACCCCCATCCAACGAGGAGACGATTTCTCATGGCGACAGCCACAACAACCGAGTCCGCCCAACCCGACCGCCGGAGCAAGGACCGTCGAAACCGGGTGGACCGTCGCAAGAAGCAGGCGGAGTTCTCGGGTGAGGAACGACGCGTCAGCGACCGCCGGAAGGTGGAACGGCGACGTCAGATTGACCCTACCACCTGCGAACGGGATTATCAGCCAGATGAAGTCGAATTCATGCGTGCCATGGACGACTACAAACGCCGCAGCGG
>JAGQQQ010000424.1 GCA_020426125.1 Planctomycetaceae bacterium | reverse complement strand
CGATCGGTTCAAAGTGCCGTCGCATTGGCCCGACGGACTTGTCGTAGACGCTGGCGAGTGCCGCCGCGATTCGGAATTCGGTCGAGTGATCGTTCGCCTTGGTCACCCAGTCGGGCGTGAGCAAGGGGACGGGATTGATGCCGGAGCCTTTGTCCCCTTCGCGAAGGGATTGGGAAATCGCCACCGCCGCTTCGGCTTCTCCGAGTGCGATAAGCAAGTCTTGAACATCCCGCGTGTCTCCCCGCTCGCAGAGACGGAAGATTGCGGACTCGATCTGGCGAAGGGCTCGTGTCGCACGAGCCGGGGCGTTCTTTCCCGAAGCGGCACTTCGAAATCGATCGAGCCAGTGATCCAGGGGCGCCAATAGCTCCTCTGCGTCGGGGTTGCCTTTGACCTGAAAACGCCCTAGCGGAACAGCCAGATACGCCAAACCATTTCGTTGTTGAAATGCAATTCTCTGAAACTCGTTGACCCCTCGATCGACTCCCAGACCAGCGATGGCCCGGGCAAAATCAACGCCATGGCGTGCCTGCCGCCGTCCGGTGACGGCACGACCTTCCGACATCAAGGTCGACACTGACGAAAATGTCGCCGGAGCATTCCAGAGCGGAAGCCACATTTCCGAACGTGCGGATTCTTCATCGGATCGGTCCGCACTTCCATAACCAACGCCCGTGGAACGGACGCAAAACGGATATGCGAGGACGCCCCTCTGAGAGCTTTCAAGTTTCTTCACGGCCGCGGCCGCGAACGTCATTGCCCCGTCGAGCATCAAGAGAAAATCCCAAGAATTGACGGTGCTGGCTCCTTCAAAACCGGTTCCATTATTGGCCCCTCCCAGTGAGCCAGGATCGAATTGACCAATCGTCCCGGAATTGCGGACATTGCTCTGCTCGGCGAAGAGAGACTCATTCAAGCTGGACTGCCCCATCGGCGATACGGTTCCGTCATCGGGCGATACCATCGCGACAAGGTGCTGCATGTAGTTGTTGGTGAACTCAAGACGACCATCGTTTCCACCGGTGCCGAGGAGAGGCGGGTACTTGGGACCATCGGCGGTGAGCACATAGGCCGCGTCAAGCCAGTCCAGATCCCGGTCTGGGAAAAAGTTTCGGCACTGCTGAAGGAGTTCCGCCTTTTGGTCATCCGGTTTCTCTTCAAGATGGAGTTCCGCGAGGATCCTCTCGCATCGGGCAAGCAATGTCCGGTAATTCGTATACCGGAGCGCATTGCCACTTCGAATGGCATCGATTGCGACGCGATTGTCCTTCGGAAAAAAACCACTTCCGCCATTCCAGGGAGCAACAATCGGCGTCGGCTCGTACTCGTTCAGAAAGAATTGAATGAGTCCTTCGCGATCGAGCTTCGACCGCAACCAGAAGCGGTCGTTCTTCCACCAGCCTTGAGCGGTCTTATCGATCTGTTCCGAGACCAGCCGCAGAATTCCTAATGCTTTGAGGTAGTGGGCTAACGGCGTGGGAGCGCAGCCCGTGAGTTCGATATCGTGACGGAGTTCGTTCATGAGTTTTCTCCCACTTCGCTGCCGCGCCAGTCGGCGACGCGGACGAGTGTTTCCAAGTAAGCCAGTTGAAATGGGCCGTAGGTCTCGCGAAGTGTTAAGGTCCGGGAAAGCCAACTTCGCGTGGGCTGACCGGTTTCGGGGTCTTCGCTATCGCCCAGTTCCATGAGCCGGAGATCAACTGTGAACGCGGGGGAAATGTCGTTTGTCGCATTCCCAACAGCGAATTCGGGTATCTGATCCTGCTCCCAAAGTCCGCGAGCGAATCGAAGTCGGGCATCCGACGGTTTCTCTTCGTTCGGCATACTGCGAATGCTGAGGCGGACTTTTCCGTGATGGGCGGCAATCAGGTAGGCAACGAGGTCTGCGTGGGGTTCGCCATCGTGGGACTTCAGCCACGCGAGCGCACTTGCCAACTCGTGGCGGAACCCCTTTCTTTTGGTCGTCGATTCACCTGGCATACGATAGATCAGTCGGCCCTTCCGTCCCGACTTGGCCCAATAGCCTTCGCCAAGTTCTTGGGCGTTAAGCGCCTGTTGAAACGCTGGGTGGGCTTTCCCAACGTCATGCCACCACGCGGATCGCACCACGCATTCAGCGAGTTCATCCTGGAGCTTGAGTGCATTTGTCAGTTTGTCAGCGGCCTCGCCAACGTCTTTGAGATGATCCGGCAGACCGACAGGACTCCGTCCAGTGTGGTCCGAATCCATCTTCTCGAGTTCAACCGGCAGTTCTGGAGGATGGGGAGCAACGGCTCCGTCTTTAAGATTGCCCGTCCAACCAGTCTCCGAGTTGTAGCCAGAGGCCGAAGTGTGAAGGAGTACGACGAGTCCGGGACGGAGTGTTGCTTTTCGCGGTTCTTCCCAGTCTCCTTCCAGGGGATCCCACACCCAGCAAGCATGCTTCGTCTTGTCATTCTTGCGGAGTTGATCAAGGTAATTCGCAAACTGCGGAATCGAGACTGAGCAGAGTTCGTCCCGATGCGGGGCGGGGAAATCAATCTCTCCATCTTCTCCTTTCAGAGCCGGTGGGCTTTGATTCTTTTTGAGATCCCACTTACGCCAGTAGACTTGCAGGTCGCGATCCTCTCCGTCGCGAATGTAACGCGAGATATCCAGGTCATTGCCGCTCAGGTCAGGCGTCGTGTCGAACAGTTCCAACAGGTCCTTTCGCCGGATCACGTGAACGATCGGTCGGTCTGGCTCGTCTTGAACTTGAGAGAGTGAATTCGGGCCGACATCTTCCAGGCTTGCCAGATACCCTCGGGCCTTGTCGATCTCCTGCACCTCGTACGGCAACGCAAGGTCTTTCGCCTTTCGGGCATCACTGGTCGCGATATCGATCCAGAACACTTGCGCCGGTGGCTGACCGTCGATCCCGCACATTCCGCGGCGATTACAACGGCCAAACCGCTGAACCAACGACGACCACGGTGCGAGTTCAGTGAACAATGTTGTTGCGGACAGGTCAACACCCGCTTCGATGGCCTGCGTCGCAATGATGATCCGGCCCGCTTTGGGGAGTTCGGTGTCATCGAGAGCTTTGGCCTGAGTGGCTTCCCGATCAACGGGGCGAAATCGAGAGTGGATCAGGCAGACATCGACTCCGGAATTTTTCTTGTCAGTCAGTTTTTTGATTGCCTGGAACAGGTCTTGAGATCGGCTCACCCGGTTCAGTACGACCAATGTCAAAGTGCCAGATTGATGCGCTGATAAGACCGCATCCGCGAGGTCTTTCTCATACCCCTTTTTGCTAGAATCTCCGTCCAATGTCACACTTGCTTGTTGACAGGATTTCTTGGAGTCGATGAGCCGCCGCACATAGGGATTAGCAAAGTCGTCGTCCTCCAAATTCTCCGTTTGCCACCCGTTGTCCGGTCGGGAGTGATCGACGGTGTCCAGCGCTTTGGCATCGAGTGTCGCTGACATCCAGAGAGTGCGTGCGGGACCGAACGTTTTGAGCGCCTTGCGGAAACCGTCCAACTGAGCGGAGGTCGTCAGTCCGACGCCCATCAGTTGTGTTTCATCGAGGATCCATTGGACATCGTTATTGAGAAGAGCGTAGTGCATGGGCCAACGATACCGGCTCATGCCGTATCCGCGATTGAGTGCTCGCGAGAGGAGCATGTCTTGTGTCCCGATCAGAATGGCATCGTCTTCAGGCTGCTCATCCCAGCCT
>JAGQQQ010000423.1 GCA_020426125.1 Planctomycetaceae bacterium | reverse complement strand
AAATCCGAAATTCGAAGAACCAAGGACCAAACAAAATCGAAATCACAAACTCAAAAGGACGAAACGTTTCGTCGCGAATGTCTTGGGATTTCTCTGCCGCAACGCAATTTGTTTCCTCATTTGAAATTTCGGGATTTTGGATTTGTTTGAGATTCGGGATTTGAGTTTTCGAATTTCTCTGCGTTTGAGCGCCCAACAATTACGCTCGGTCATTTAGAAATCATCGGGATAAACAAACCGAACTGTCATCACCGCCAGCGGAGTTCGTCCGAACGAGACTTCCTCTTTCGTGAGAGCCAATTCCTGTTCGGAGAGGATCGCCGCTTGTCCTCGGTTCTTTGGACATTTTGTTCGCCCGTCCAGCAGGTCAACAAACGCTGACGAGTCATGTTCTGATTCCCGAGGAAAAATCCCGACCGAGATGGTTCCCATTCTCGGTGCCGAGCCAATTTCTGAAATCGCGGGAGCGGGGATTGACGTCACTCGAAACGGCTCTGTCCGCTCGAGGTCTGTCTGCCACCCCGATATCAATCCCTGACTTTCCTTCCGAACCAAGTATTTTCCCAATCGAGAAACCGAATCCGAAGTGCAGAATACCAAGGAATTGATCCCATCGATCCGCAGTTCGGCTCCCACATCGCTGTTCGAGAGGTTCATGATCCGAACTCGATACACAGCGTTCGGATTCAATTCCAGAAGTGCCATTCCTCGAATTCCTTTCATTGGCGCGGGGCGAAACTTCGACGGGAAGTCCGAATCGGCAACCTCAATTTGAATTCGAAACGGACTCACCTCACTCGCCGAGAGATTCGCCTGTGGCCACGCGGTATAAGTCGGCTTGCCCAGGGCCTCTCCCAACGTGGTTGTGACGAGTCGTTTGGCTTTTTTGATATCCTCGATCGAAATGGTCGCTGGCTTTGCGGAATCCCCGAGAAAATCTCGATTCAACGCCTTCTCCAGCGGCGACTGATAGTCGACCGTACATCCCGAGAGAAACGCGACTTCGCTTGGATGCAAGATGATCGCACCCTCCATCTGCCCGACATCCTCGATGGCTTCCTTGATTCGCTGTAATTCCGGGTCGGACGCGTTTTTCAGGGCGAACTCAAGTTGGGATTTCTGGTCCAACCACATCACTTGGGTCGCTTCCCAAAATCGCATTCGAAAGGATTTTAATTCCGCACCCGTGTTGGGATTGTGTAATGAGAAATCCAAACGGACAAACGGAGCTTCGCGATGGTTTGAGAACGACATGTTTCCCCGCAGGCTATAAGTCGCGTCTTCCCAATCATTTGTTAACAACTCACGGTTCCTGAGCCGATCTCGCAATTTCATTGTGACGACGCGCCCAGTCCCCACTCTTGGGGCGGGAACTTCGTCCACGAGGATCTTGGCATCGTTCCGACCGTTGAGAAACGCAAGGACTTCATTCACCACCAAGTCGAGGACGCGATCGAGTTCATTCGAACCGCTCGCCTGGAGTGGACAAGGAATCAAGAAGATGATCAGACAGCAAATGATTTGAACACCACGTATGGACATGACGACCCTCCACAAGACTGTGTCTCTCGACGAAACGTGTTTGAAACAGTTTTCCCAACGCAATCACTATCAAGATGACTCGATTCTGCGATCAACCCGAACCGATCTCATTTTTGAACAGACACTCATTTTCCGACGCGTCTTCCCAGAGGCATGCCCCGGAAACCGACAACAGGTCTCACCCCTTGAGGTCACTTTTGAACGGGACAACAACGCGATTCCGTGGTTTTCTCTTTTCGAAGGAACTCCCCAGCCGACGGCAGAACCTTTTGGAGTTCCTGGGCAACAATCGGACCGAACAGGAGGCTTCCCGCTTCGTTCAGGTGCGTGCGGTCAAGTCCCCCATTGTCCGTGCGCTGCGGGCTGATCTCCTCACACCCGGCCTGTCCGAGAGACTCGTAGATTTCAATCGATCGAGCATGCAAATCCACCAAAGGGACGCTTTTCTCCTTGGCGACAGATCGAGTCGCTTCCACATAATCCGTCAGGATGGACGCGATGTGTACGCCATCCGGAGCCCAGAGCCGCCGAGACAGCGATGTCACCAGGACAGGCGTGGCTCCTACCTCGCGGGCTTCATCTACATATCTCGATAGATT
>JAGQQQ010000422.1 GCA_020426125.1 Planctomycetaceae bacterium | reverse complement strand
CCAAATGAGGAAACAACTTGCGTTCCGCCGGAGAAATCACCAAACATTCGCGACGAGCCTTATCCTCCTATTGAGTTTGTGATTTCGAATTTGTTTGGTCCTTGGTTCTTCGGATTTCGGATTTCTCCGCACGGATTTTCCAAAACTCAGAATCGGTCATTTCATTCCTGATTTTCCCAACCCCGAATTCCGATTCCCATCAAGTCTGTTGAACGGAACCACACCTTTCGAGGAACACGTCCATGGCAATGTCCCGTCGTGAAATGCTTCAGGCGAGCGTCCTGAAAGTCGGAGCGCTCGGGGGAGCGCTCTCGCTGAGCCAGTATCTGCGAGTCCAGGCCGCCCAGGGACAAACTGACGAAGGTCGCTCGGCGATTCTGGTCTTTTTGGGTGGGGGGCCAGCGCATCAGGATACTTTTGATTTGAAGCCAGATGCTCCGGCGGAGTATCGCGGCGAGTTCAGTCCGATCAGGACAGCCGTTCCCGGCATCGAGATTTGTGAACATCTTCCAAAGCTCGCTCGACGGGCAGACCGCTACGCACTGATTCGCGGCATCACCCATTCGCTGGCGGACCATGGTCTGGGGACCCGGTATCTGATGACCGGCAACTTGCCCACCCCCGTCGTCAACTATCCGATGTATGGTTCTCTCGTCAGCCGGGAGATGCCCGCGGCGGAGGATTTGCCGTCGTTCGTGTCCATCGATCGGCCCGTCGAAGGACCAGGGTATCTAGGAGCGGAATATGGCCCGCTGTCGACGGGGGAGAAGCCACGCTTCGGTCAGCCATTCCGGGTCCGCGGGATTACGCTGGACGAGACGATTTCCGTCGAGAAGTACAAACGACGAACTCAATTGAAGGACGACATCGATAACGCTTTTCGAGGATACGAATCGCTGGATGAGTCCGTGCGGGGACTGGACCGTTTCTCCCAACACGCCTATCGAATCATCAGTTCGCCCCGGTCCCGAAACGCGTTCGATCTCGCTCAGGAACCAGACCGGGAAATGGACCGCTTCGGCCGCCACGAGTTCGGACAGAGCGCCCTGCTCGCTACGCGATTGGTCGAGGCGGGCGTGCGATTCGTCACCGTCCTCCTCGAGGGGTGGGACACCCATCAGGACAACTTCAACACGCTCGGTCGGAGCCTGTTGCCCAATCTGGATCAATCGCTGTCCGCTCTCTTTGATCGTCTGGAAGAGTCGGGACGGTTGTCCTCAACATCCGTGCTGGTCACGGGCGAATTCGGACGCACCCCCAAGGTCAACGGCAACGCCGGTCGCGACCACTGG
>JAGQQQ010000421.1 GCA_020426125.1 Planctomycetaceae bacterium | reverse complement strand
GCCGTTTCGGACGGCATTTGGGGCGCTACGGGCCGTTGATACTCGCGTCGGGTTCGGCGAATCTGCATAACGGTCAGGAATTGGTCTTTAATGACGACTCGAAACCCTTCGGGTTCAAGCTCCCGATTCAAAATCTTGACGGCGTCTTCGCGATCGTGTTTTTTCCAGTCGTGCCGGGAGAACTTGCCCGGTGGAACATCCAGCATGACCAACGTCGACCCACTCTGCTCCGCGACATCATGAAGGACCTTGCTCCAGGGAGTCGAGAGGAAGTTCATCCGCACATTGCGATTGTCGGCAAGTTTCGAGTCCCACGACGGCGCAATGGCACCCGCGACCGGCGCCTGGGGACCCGCGGTGTCTTGAGCGGACACCTGAATGCCGCACCAGGAAACCAGTGCTCCGGCGGCCCATGCCAGGATTTGGCCACGAGTAGTCGACGTTTTCGACAACATAGGAGTCTGTCTCAACGGTCTTGAGGAATTGTCATCCGCGCGGCGGCCCATGTGCGAAATCTCCGCGCATGCAGCCTGCAATCGAACTTATCGTCAAACTTTGCCTAGTTTGTGAAAGAAAATTCTCGGGTGACGGAGGCAAACCAGAAAACGGCAACAAGGCCGGATCCAGAAACTCGTCCCAGTCCGACTCAACCGCATTGCTGCAACGGAAATGCAGGGAGAGAGTTGCAATGAAAAAACCATTTGAAAGAGTCAAGGACTTCCGAGACGAGGACCAGCCGGTGACGAAGGATGGTTCATGCTGTTAATGATGTGCTCCAATGGTTCCCCCCCATCCAGGATCGGCACGAATTGCCGAAAAGCGGGCGACAGTACCCCATTGGTTCGTGACGCGACGTTTGCGACTAAGACTGCGTTATCGCCGCGATCGTGCCGACGGTCGCCAGTCCGAAGAGAATCGCCAGCGTGATCTTGATCCAGCTATAAGGACGATCCCCTTGGACTTCACCGGTCACAGCGTTGACGAACACACGATAGGGCTTGCCCTTGTATTGATAGGCCAGCATCCACACCGGCATTAAAAGGTGTTTGAAGGTGATCGCATCGTAGCGGACCTGCATTTCATGGATCCGCTGCTTGTCTCCGCCAATTCGGCGTTCGCAGTCGCGCCGCAACGCCTGTTCGACCCGACCCTTTGCGATCAGAAACCCGTCGGGGAGTTCGATGTCGTATGTTCGTGCAAAATGTCCCGCGAGGAATCTCTGGTCGAACGGCTGACAGTCCTTGAGCGGCCACGGTTCCAAGGCGTCGATGTGCTTGACGGGGAGATTCTGAGTCGCGTTGACGACGACGTCATCGAAGAATCTCTGAAACTGGCCCGATGCGGGATACCAGCGTGTCCGGGTTTCCGTCCGACGGTTCTTCCCGGTGCCGACCGTGACGGTGTAGTTCTCACCCCGTTCCCCTCGATACCGCGTGAAGGTCATCGAATCATAGGTCCAGAAGGGGAGATAGACGCCATGAAACTTCTCGTGTACTCCTCGCTTCTTGAAGTCATTCGGGGCGAACCAGCGGGAGTCGACCCATTCCTGGAGTTTCCGCTGGGCGGCCTTGTATTCAATGGCGAACGGGAGTACCGCATCAACGGCGATCCGAAATCCGCCGCGATGGACTTTCTCCCGTTGAATCGGGGAACCACAATAGGGACACGATGTGCTGGTGAGCGTCCCCTCGAAAAGAACGTTTGATCCGCATGATTCGCAGCGGACTTCGGAATGTTCGGCCGGTTCCTCGGACTCCGACTCTCTCAATTTCTTCAGTCGTTCAATCGCCGCCGCAAAGTCCTGCTCTTCGACACGGGAGTTCTCTCCCAAATCGATTTCCTTGGCAGCCCCGCAGTAGGGGCATTTGAGTTGCTGGACGCCAATATGGAATTCGAGATCCGCCCCACACTGGTCACACGGAAAAATCCGACCGCGGCCTTCATCGACTTCTTGTCCAGAAGGAAGGGGGGACGGCGTTGGTTCCATGAACTCATTCCCGAATTCGGAGAGGACTCAGCGAGGCGGATTCTCACCGCGAAACGGATCGAATTGCTGACATTCTGTTGAGACGTCAGTAGAATTAGCAGAGTTGACTTCTGATCTCCAGAGTCTGTCGTTCCCCATCTTGTTTCTTGCCAACGGACAAACGATCGCGATGGCTCAAATCAATCGTCGAAATTTTCTTAAAACATCCGCGGTGATCGCCGCGCCCTGGATTGTCCCCAGCACTTGTTTCGGTGCCAATGAGCGAGTCGCCGTGGGCTGTATCGGACTGAGGAACCAGGGGGCCGGGAATCTCAAACGGTTTCTCGGAGCCGGGTGCGAGATCTCAGCACTCTGCGATGTGGATTCGCACGTGTTGAATGATGCTCGAAAAACCGTCTCGGACAAGGGAAGAGATGCGATCGGGTTCAAGGACTACCGGAAACTGCTCGACCGCAACGATGTCGATGCCGTCGTGATTACCGTTCCCGACCATTGGCATGCTCTCATGACAATTCACGCTTGTCAGGCTGGGAAGGACGTTTACTGCGAAAAGCCGCTTTCGTTGACGATCAATGAAGGCCGACGCATGGTGACGGCGGCTCGCGAACACAATCGCATTGTGCAGACCGGATCCCAGCAGCGATCCAGCGCGGAATTTTGGAAGGCGTGTTCCCTGATTCGCAACGGGGCTCTCGGCAAACTGGAGCGAATCCTTGTGGGAATTCCAAAACCGAATCATCCGGGGCCAATTGGTCCGGAAACAAGTCCCCCGGGCCACTTGGATTACGACATGTGGCTGGGACCGGCGCCGCGAGTCCCCTATCACGAAAAGCGAGTCCATTACAACTTTCGATTCTCGTGGGATTACTCGGCAGGCCAGATCACGAACTTTGGAGCACACCATCTCGACATCGCGCAATGGGCGTTGGGGATGGACAACGGTGGCCCCATCGCCGCTCAAGGGGAGGCGACATTTCACCCCGAGAGGGTGCACGAAGTGACCGAAATCTGTCGCATAGAGTATACCTATGACAACGGTGTCCAAGTCGTCCTGGGCCAGCAGCAGAAGGACATCCCCGGGGGTGTCACGTTCATCGGAGAGAAGGGGCGGATCTTCGTCACTCGAGGCAAACTGACCAGCGATCCCGCGGAGATTCTCGAACAGAAAGTGGGAGATCTTCCTCTTCAACTTCCTCTCAGCACAAACCACGTTGCGAACTTCCTGGAGTGTATGAAGTCGCGTAAGTTGCCCATCTGTGATGTCGAGATTGGCCATCGCTCCGCGACGGTCTGCCATATCGGGAACATTGTTGCCCGGTTGGGGCGTGGTGTGAAATGGGATCCGAAGACGGAGGCCTTCCAAGACGATGCCGAGGCTCAATCGATGACGGACCGGCCTTATCGAGAACCCTGGTCGCATGACATGCCGCTCGCGCGTCGGTAGAGCCACTGCTCGACCGAGTGTCCACGGCGAGCGTTTTCTCAGCAACGCCAATCCACGAGACGGAACGCAAACGTCGTTCTGAAATTCGCTCTAACGTCAGTGAGCGGCTTCCGCGATTTTGTGTGAACCTCCGTTGGTACGAACGCCGGACGCCACGGGCCATCACGAGTTGTTTGTCATCACGCTACGATGTCTCCTGACCACCCTTCGTCGTTGGCAAATCCTCCTGTGACCGCGTGAACCGAGCGGCAGTATGGCTCATCCGGTGAGTCAGCCATTTGTCGATTCAAATTTTGATTTCCCGTGTCCCATGATAAGATGCCCTCGGCTCATCGGAGTGTGTGAATCAATCTGATGATCCCTGGCCTTCCATTCGCCATTCACCAAGCAATCGAGACCGAGACGGTTTCCTGACTTTGCAATTACCCGGAAAGGGGTTTGATGCGCCACTTTTTTTCCGTGCTTCTTATCGGGCTTTGCCCGCTGTTTTTGTCCGCAAACGTCGGGGCGGAGGAGGAAGCTCCCTCGCGAATTCTGTTTGTCACGCAGAGCAAGGGGTTCGTGCATGGATCCGTGCGTCGGCAGGAGACTCTGGCTCCATCGGAAATTGCCTTCGTGCAGTTGGGAGAGCAGACGGGCCTGTTCCGCGTGGATTGCACCCAGGACTGTGAGGCGGACTTCACGAAAGACAATCTGAAGAATTATGACATTGTGGCTTTCTATACAACGGGCGATCTCCCCATCGCCGAACAGGATCGCGAATACTTTTTCAAAGAGTGGATCCCCAACGGGGGTGGTGTAATGGGCTTTCATTCGGCCGGTGACACTTACCACAACTACGAGCCGTATTGGGACTTCATGGGCGGAACGTTTATTGGGCACCCTTGGGGCGCGGGGAATACCGTCACACTAACGAACCATGAACCGGGGAATCCGCTGGTGGAATCGTTCGGCAAGGAATTCGTGATCAAGGACGAAATCTACATGTATCGCCACTGGCAGCC
>JAGQQQ010000420.1 GCA_020426125.1 Planctomycetaceae bacterium | reverse complement strand
GGCTTGCGGCTAAACGTTTTGCGAAAGTGGCATTTCCCCAATACGACCTCGTTCTTTTTTCGAAAAGTCAGCACAATGCCGCCCCATGGCCGTTCCTGGGTTTCCGGGCCAAAAGACCTTCCTCACCCCTCTTTTTCTATGGTCGCGATTTGGGCCTTACACGCTTCGATCTCTTTTTCGAGACGGGGGATCTCCGCCGGATCGTCGGGCTGCTTCTTGGCGCCGGCCAGTTGTTGCTGAAGCCCCTGAATCTTCTTTCTCAGGACATCAATCTGCTTCTTTTGTTTTTTGTTGAGCGCCATCTGGGGGATTTCCTGAACGAGAGTTGTTCGATCCCCCAATTGTAGAGCCGCGCGGATTTCCCCGCGAGCATCGTGCCAAACCCGATGGCACCAATCGGTGCATTGGAATTGTTGGTGGGAGATTCCGGATTCTTGGGCGGGAAGTTGAAGAGGGTTCCTCAAGACCGAGGGAGTGGACGATCTCAGGGAGATGGAACCAAACGGACATCCTCAAGGTACGCGATCGGGCGGCCGTGAAGGACGGTCCCGCGACAGGCCGAGATGGCTTTCACGACATGTCGGTATGCCAGTTCCTCATCGGTGTGAATCTCGGCATGGAGTTCGTCCGTGAAGGCTCCCTGGCCAACAATGGCCGCAATCTCTTGGTTGAGACGCTCAAAGCAGTCTGGAACCTGATCGCCGAGATCGCGTTCCCCCAGGTGGAGGCTCTTGAGGCGGCCATCGGGATGAGACGCGAGGAAGACGTGGATGGCCCCATCCGGCCCAGGCTGGATGAAACACTGGCTCATCGGGAGATTGACGGGAAAGTCCCCTTCTTCGGCGCGAATTCGAAAGCTGAGCAGGAAGAAGATCAGCAGCAGAAAGACAATGTCGATCGCGGAGACCAGCTTGAGCGATAGCGGCTCGGACACGGTTCGTCGCTGAAAACGCATGAGAGATCCTCCTCAAACAAAGCGAATCCAGGCCAGTGAAACGTGTTCAGTCAACGGACTCGCCCGGCCTTGAACTTCGATCAACCGCCAGGAGGAGCCTGGATGGGGGCGAACTTGATCTTCTCGATGTACGTCACCTGCCGGTCGCCGATCATCCGTCCGCGACACGCGGAGATTGCTTTGACGATGTAGCGATAGTGCAGGTTGTAGTCGGGAATCAGTTCGACTTCGAGATCGTCAGAGAAGCCCCCCTGACCGCCACCTGCCACTTGAGCAATTTCGTTGTTCAGGCGGTCGAAACTCCCAGGAAACTCATTCCCAAGTCCCCGGCTGCCGAAGTAGAGTTGCTTCAGGGAGCCATCGGGATTGGCTTCGATTTTCACTTTGAGATCCAGCGGCGGGGGCGGCTGATCGTCGCTGGGGGCCACGGCCCCGAGCGGCATATTGATGTTGAAGTCCCCTTCGGGCGCGATGATCTTTAAGGTCAGCATGAAGAAGATTAGCAACTGAAACACGATGTCGATCATCGCCGACATCTGCATTTCGATTTTGCTGTCCGTTTCGTGGCGTCGAATCTTCATGAGGAACAGTCACTCGGAACGTGGAGAACGATTAGGGAACTGCTGAGAAGGGGCGGAGGAGTTGGTGAGCAACGCTACCCCTCATCCTCGCCGGCCTTCGCTTTTAACGCAAACTTCAAGAATCCAACCTCTTGTCCCATTTTGATCAGTTCCTGAATCTGTCCGGTCGGGACGTCCCCATCGGCACGGATTGTGACGGTCGTCTCACGGGCCTTTTCCTCACCAGCCTGGCGTTTCAGAATCTCGAATTCCCGAGCCAGCCGGGGGCGGTAATCCTGCACACGGATCGTTTCATCACCGTAGAACACAAACGCATCCGGGTTTAGTTTGACACCTTTGTCGTTCCGCAGGAAACCAATATTGAGCACCACTTCCTTTTCTCGCGGCGCGAGCGGAGGCCGGGCCAACTGGTCAGCGGGGAGTTTCACACGTTCATCGGCCTGAGTCT
Source organism: Planctomycetaceae bacterium (assembly GCA_020426125.1). Lineage (GTDB taxonomy): Bacteria > Planctomycetota > Planctomycetia > Planctomycetales > Planctomycetaceae > HKST-UBA70. Next base: position 2,403 of record JAGQQQ010000420.1, on the reverse strand, counting down.
GCTCGAAGTTGCTCACGATCATGAAGAACGCAATCAACTGAAACGTCATATCAATCATCGGCGTCATGTCTGCCTCCGCAACGGCCGCTTTGGAATGCTTGATTTTCATGAGTGTTGATTCAATTTCGGTGGTCGAACCGGGAGTTTCGCGACGCACTTCAAGTGCGTCGCTCAACGAGATCTCACACGTCTACGCTTCCGCTTTCTTGGGCACAGTCGAGAAGCGGCTCATCAGGCTTTCGCTGACGCGCCCGACTTCCAGCAGCAATCGGGAGACTCGGTTGCGGAGGAGTCCGTAGGCGATCATCGCCGGGATGGCGACGATCAGGCCTTCGAGCGTGGTAAATAGAGCGGTTGAGATCCCGTCTGCGAGTTCCTTTGGCTTGGGCTGGGTTGGGGAACTGGCAATCACACGGAAGGAGGCGATCATCCCCCAGACAGTCCCCATCAGTCCAATCATCGGGGAGATCGACGCGATCAAAGCGAGGTAGCTCAGGCGATGTTCCATTGCCATGCTTTCCTCTTCGCCGACTTCCTGCATTCCTTCAACGGCTTCCTCATAGCCTCTGTTCAAACGTCCCAAACCGGCCGCAAGCACGCGAGCGATGAGCGAATCATCTCCGCGAGCCAGTTCGTAGGCTCCCTGGTAGTCTTTCGAGCCCAGCTTCTCTTCGAAAGCGGCGACGAAGGCTTCCGGTAAGAGGTTGTCTCGTCGAACCTGCAACAGATTCATCATAATCACGGCGACCATCACAAAAGAGACCGCCAGCAGAAGCGCTCCCCACCAGCCGGAGGCTTCAATCATCCAGGACAGGAAGGTTTGCTCTTCCTCCGGTTCGTCTTGAGCGGCACCGCCTCCCCCGGCGTTTTCGCCCCCTGCAGGCTGTTCTGGTGCCGGTTGCTCTCCGTCGGCTCCGTCATCCTGGTAGGCAAAGCCAACCGAAGGGACCGTCGCGACGGTGATGCTCGTCACACACAGGATCAGGGTGAACAAGTGCCACAACCGACGGCGGCGTGAAAGACCAGCAAGCATTCGTATCTCCGAGTTTTGAAAACGTCGACAATCTGAGTGGAAACCGCCGGGCCGATCCATCGAAATGCGCCGGGGAGAAGAGAAAATCTTAGACAGCGTGCCGCCTTGCCGCTATCGAGTCATGTGGAATCTCAGGATCCCGCGGTGAGTTTTTTGGTCCATTCGCTGTTCGGGTAGTCCTGTTCCAATTTTGCGGATGCTTCCGCTCCGCGAGCAGGATCCCCAACAGCCGGCCAGAGCCGCGCCAAATGGTACAACGCTTCCGCATGCAGATCCGAATGGGCAGCCAACGTCGGGATGACGTCGACATGCAAATAGGCGAGGACGGCGTCCTTGAGTTGCTGGCCATCCGCCGCGTAGCAGTCCCCCAAGTGCAGATACGCCTCGGCGAGAAGTCGCGTGTCATTGGCTTCGGTCTGGTCAATGACTTGCTGCAGGGCGGTCGCTGCTTCGTCCGTTTGGCTTTCCGACTTCAGGCATCTGGCCTGTCCGATCATGGCTTGGAGTTGTCGGGCTTTTTCCGCCGAATTCGAGGTCTGCTCGGCAGCGACCTGGTCAAAAATCGCTTTCGCCTGACCAATCTGATTCCCTTTCAACAAAGTCTCGGCGCTTCCGAGTTTGCCGGCCATCTTGTAGTCCTTCCAGGGAGCCTGTTGAACCAGATTGAAGGCGCTGTCCGCGGCCACCGTATCGCCAGCCAGAAGGGCCGTCTCCGCCAGGAGCATCTGAGCATCGTAGAACCGGTAATGGTCCCGGTGGTCATTGACGAACGCCTTGAGTTTGTCCACGGCCGTTTGTGTCTGGGACGGATCCGCCTGAGCCACCTTATACGCCGTTCTGGCGATCAGAAACTCAATGTCCGCTTTCAGTGAGTCCGCTCCAGGGGCCAGGTTTTTGAGAGCTTCATCAAAACCAGTGAGCGCTTCGGCAAGATTCCCGGACTTCTCATTGCTTCGGGCCAAACGGAGTACGGCTGGCTCATCTTTCCATTCAATCAGCTCGATGTCATTCGCGGGAACATTGGTTTCCTTATTGCCGACCTTCTGGTAGACGGTGACATCCGTTTTGGTGACGGACTTGATCTCGCCTCCGACGGAACTGCCATCGCTCTTGCGATGGACGGTATCGATGTCCGCCGCTTGGACCATGCTGGCCGTGAGGAAAATCAGGCTGAGGAGAGAGACAGATCGTTTCAAGATCATGTGGCGTCTTTCGTCGGTTGAATCGCGTATGTCGATGACGGTTACGTCGTTTTTCTGACTGGGCGAGGACCAGGCTCGCTCTCAGAGTCTATCCGGAAATGTCGGTGTCTTTACGATATCGAGTGGTCATGGTCACGGGTTCATACCAGATACAGCGTGTCATCGGAC
>JAGQQQ010000419.1 GCA_020426125.1 Planctomycetaceae bacterium | reverse complement strand
GAACTCGGCGATCTGGATGGGGATGGAGATTTGGAGATCGTCGTCGGACACTTCGAACCACGTCCTGTCCAACAATCCAAATGGGTGTCCATTTGGTGGAACGAAGGGGCGGGCGGACCGTGAACCGGCAATGGTGTGTCCTTACGCTAAACCACCGAGTGTGATTGTTGGGAACTCGTTCGGGAGAATTCGAAATCCCAAGTTCCAAATCTCAAACAAATTCAAAAAAACGAATTTCGAAACGAAATAACAAGTCGTGCGCAGGCAGAAAAACCACCAGCGAATCACAGCGAGTTGTTTCCTCTTTTGGAGTTTGTGACTTCGAATCTGTTTGGTCCTTGTTTCATGGAATCCCGGATTTCTTCCCATTGATTGACCAAAAATCAGAATCGGTTGTTCAGACGCACAACCCCCGTGACGTCGCGGTTTTCGCCCGGAGTGGTCAGTCCCGTTTGGCTGTCGCGACACACGTCGGGTCAATCTCATGGCCCCTTACAGGAAAATCGAACTCACCAGAACCCGCATACGGTCGATGAATCCTTTTTCAACAAAGTCCTTTGACCGGGAAAAACGACACGGCCTTGCTGTGACAACATTCTACGCGGAGGTCGCCAGAACGCGGCTTCCGATGACGTCACGACGAATGGGGATCGAGTTTTGTCGTTGCGTCTTGCTGTTTCCGTTTCGCTTCCTGGTAGAGTTCTTCCATTTCTTGCAGGGTTGCCTCGCGAATCGTCTTTCCCCGCGCCGCAAGACCTCGCTCGATTTCCTGGAATCGGAAGGCGAACTTTCGATTCGCGCGGCGGAGTGCTTCCTCAGGATTCACACCCCATCGGCGGGCGATGTTGGCGAGCACAAATAACACATCCCCCAACTCGCCTTCGATGCGGTCCTGTAATTCCGGGTTGTCAACGGGCGTATCCGGAACAGGAGCCATGTCGACGGCCGCCGGAATTTCCGGGAGATCTCCTAACTCGTCCCGGAGTTCCGAGATTTCCTCACGGAGCTTGTCGAATAGCATCGCCCGATGAGGAAAATCATAACCAACGGACGCCGCCTTCTTCTGAATCCGAGAGGCGCGCGCCAACGCTGGGAGGTCGGGTGGGATTCCATCGAGGACGGAATGCCGGTCCTTTTCCTTCGACTTCACTCGCTCCCAGTGCTGACGGACTTCGGCCGCATCCTTGGCCTGGGCATCGCCGAAAACGTGGGGGTGCCGCTCCATCATCTTCCGGGTAATCCCTTCAATGACTTCGACAATCGTAAACCGGTTCTCATCCGCCGCAATTTGGGCATCGAGGACCACTTGCAGCAGCACATCTCCGAGTTCCTCTTGAATGGCTCCGTTCTCGTCGGAGTCGATGGCCTCTAGCAACTCGTAGGTTTCTTCCAGCGTGTAGGGCTTAATGGTCTTCATCGTCTGCTCGCGGTCCCAGGGACAACCCTCGGGAGAACGAAGCTTGGCAATGACTTTGCAAAACTCGATAAAGACTTCACCCACCCGGCGAGCATCAGGCGGCGTTCCAGGACGGGGTGCGGATTCATTCATCAGGATGAGGTTCTCGATTTGGGAGAAAGCAAGAAGGGAATGCCTGTTCCTCCAGGCCACTCTGGAGTCGATTACGCGAGCGATTCCGTTTCCGTTCGTTCCAAATGTCTCTTCGCGATACGTAACACCTCATCATCGGCCAGAGCCTCCAGCGGAGAATAACGGGGATGCCGACTCTCTTTGTAAGGATCATTCGATTTCGTGTTGTAGCAACAGATCAGCGCCCAGCGAGGTCGGTCACTGGAGTTTCGATCGGAGCGGTGCAGCAAATTCGCATGAAAGAAGACGGCATCACCTGGAGCCAATTCGACATGAACCAATTCGTACCGTTGTTTCGCCACGTCGACCCGTTCCAAATCGGCTCCGGTCTGGTCCCCTGTTTTTGCGTGGTCGATTCGACCGATCCTATGAGAACCTTTTAGGACTTGCAGACAGCCATTTTCTGGTGTGGCCTGGTCGATGGCGATCAGGCAACTGGCCATGTCGGGAGTGAGGCAGCCATTGCTGTACCAGTAGCCGTAGTCCTGGTGCCACTCCCAGGCTCCCCCCACGCGGGGCTCCTTGAGGATCAGCTTATGATGGTAATGGTACACCTCGTCACCGAGAAAATCGGTCATTCGTGAAATGATCCGTTCCGATCGGGCAATTGCGCTGTAGGTGTCATCGATCAGTTCGTTCCGCACGGCCAACGTGACCACCGTCCCCTCGGCGTCCTCGCGTCCATACGCGGATTGGGCCAGTTCCTTGTCGGCTCGCGCGACTTCGCCGAGGAGAGCCGTTTCCTCGGGAGACAACAGACCTCGGACGATGACAAATCCATCTTGTTGAAAAGTGTGTCTGGTTTCTTCCCCTGAAATCATTGCCTGCCTCCAGTAGGATGCCATGCTCGACCCGCAACTGTATCTTCGTTTCTCGTGTGGCGTTCGGCAACCAGCCACGAGCCATTCCGGACCAGACTATGACATCCCCAGCAAACCCACCAAAACGAATCGGGATCGGCATCATCCTGCGAGACGGCCACGTGCTTGTCGGAATTCGCGGATCCGAAACGGTACTCGCCGGAAAACACGAGTTTCCCGGAGGGAAATGCCTGTCTGGAGAGGAATTCTCCGCCTGCGTGATTCGAGAGTGTCTGGAGGAGACGGGACTGTCCGTTGTCCCCATTCAGGAGATCGATCAGCGAACTTATTCCTATGAACATGGTTCTGTTGCTCTTTCCTTCTGGCTCTGCCGCACCGCAAACCATGATCCTCAAAATCTCAAAGGGAATTTCCAGTGGGTCCCGGTCGCGGAGTTGTCGCGATTGAACTTTCCTGAGGCGAATCGAGTGGTCCTGGATTGGTTGAATCGGGACACAGACTCATTTATTGAGAATCGATCGTGATGGGTTTCCAAACTGGTCCTCACTCGGCGGTGTTCTGATCCATATT
>JAGQQQ010000418.1 GCA_020426125.1 Planctomycetaceae bacterium | reverse complement strand
TTCCACCCCGGAGTCTTTTCGAGGCGCCTTTGTCGAGAGTCGCGGCGCTCAAAATCTGACTCGGCTGGGATATCTTCGCGACATTGAACGTGCGATGGAGAACAGTCTATATCCGTTTGTCCCGGTCTATGACCCGGAGTCGAAGCGAATTCAGAAGCCCCGGTGAATGATTGGTCTTGTCAGGAATTGGGAACCGGTGATAATACTATCGCTTGCAGTATGAAGCGTTGTCGCCATCTGCAACTGGGACGAGGGAACGTCGAACACGCTCCGTTTGTCTCCTATCCGATCCTTTGGCAATTCAGCGACTGGCCATGGACGGTTTTTCCGTCTTCGCTGATGGTCTTCTCTTCGCCTCGCCCCCTCTGACGCTCGGGAGTTCACGAATCCAACGAGGCCCGGAAGCCCCATCTGCTGGTCGTCGCTGCGCCCCCACCCACGGTGAGACTATGACCTCAGGACTAGACCTTCTCTCGAAACTCTCCGCCCGCCAGGACACCGAACAGTATCGGCACGAACACTGGCAGGGCAGCTTTGCCGAGTACATTGATCTTGTGAAGGAACGCCCCTGGATCGTTCGGACCGCTTATCAGCGACTGTACGACATGATCCTGCAAGACGGGACCTATCCCGTCGAAGGATCCAAGGATCTGATCCGCTACAAGTTCTTCGACGACCCTCACACCGAAGGCGAAGACGCAATCTTCGGGTTGACGAAACCGCTGATGGAACTGGTCAATGTCCTTCGTTCCGCCGCCCTCAAATACGGCACCGAGCGGCGAGTCTTGCTGTTGCATGGCCCCGTCGGCAGTTCCAAGTCTACCATCGCCCGGCTGATGAAACGCGGCCTCGAACGTTACGCCCGCACCGAGGAAGGGGCGATCTATACGTTCGGCTGGAAAGAGGATGACGGGTCCATTACTTGGGATCCCATGAACTGTGAGCCCCTGTTGCTGATTCCCCATGCGAACCGTGAGGAGGTCGCCGCCTACCTAAATGAAAGCCGCGAAGACGACGGCTATCCCGTCGAGATTACGGGGGACGTTTGTCCGTTGTCCCGGTACTACTTCCAGGAGCGTCTCGCAAAGTTCGAAGGAGACTGGACGAAAGTCCTGGAAACCATCGTCATCAAACGGCTGTTTCTGTCCGAGGCGGATCGGATAGGCATTGGCACATTCCAGCCAAAAGACGAAAAGAACCAGGACTCCACCGAACTCACCGGGGATATCAACTACCGAAAGATTGCGGAATACGGCACCGAGTCCGATCCCCGTGCATTCAACTTCGACGGAGAATTCAACGTCGCCAACCGGGGAATGATTGAGTTCATCGAAGTTCTGAAGCTGGATGTGGCGTTCCTGTATGACCTGCTCGGGGCATCCCAGGAACACAAGATCAAACCGAAGAAGTTCGCTCAAACCGATATCGACACCGTGATTATCGGTCACACGAACGAACCAGAATTCAAACGGCTCCAGTCGAATGAATTCATGGAAGCCCTCCGCGACCGAACCATCAAGATTGATGTGCCCTACGTCACGACGCTCAATGAAGAGGTCAAAATCTATAACAAGAGTTACAACAACAAACGCGTGCGAGGAAAACATATCGCCCCGCACACGGTCGAGGTCGCGGCGATGTGGGCCGTGCTCACTCGGTTGGAGCAGCCGAAGCACCATGGGCTCACGCTGCTCCAAAAGATGAAGCTCTACAACGGCAAGTCCCTGCCGGGCTTCACGCTGGAGAATATCAAGCAGCTTCGCAAGGAAGCCAAGCATGAAGGTCTCGAAGGGATCAGCCCCCGGTATGTCCAGGACAAGATTTCCAACGCACTGGTCGTCAACACGACGGCCACCAGTTTGAATCCGTTTATGGTGCTCAATGAATTGGAGAATGGCTTACGACACCATTCGCTCATCGGCAGCGAGGATCTCCGCGAACACTTTCGGCAACTGATTTCCGTGGTCAAGGAAGAGTACACGGACATCGTCAAGAACGAAGTTCAGCGCGCCATCGCCGCGGATGACGAAGCCATGACCAGGCTGTGTGGGAACTACATTGACAATGTCAAAGCTTATACGCAGCATGAAAAAGTCAAAAATCGCTTCACCGGTGAGGACGAGCAACCGGATGAACGGCTGATGCGATCCATCGAGGAGAAGATCGATATTCCCGAGTCGCGAAAAGATGACTTCCGGCGGGAGATCATGAACTACATCGGCGCGCTTGCGATCGATGGAAAAACCTTCAATTATCGCACGAACGAGCGATTGCAGAAGGCGCTCGAAATGAAACTTTTCGAGGATCAGAAAGACACGATTAAGCTAACCAGCCTTGTCTCTCAAGTTGTCGACAAGGATACACAGGAAAAGATCGACATCGTGAAGAGTCGCCTGATCCGGGACTATGGCTACAACGACGAGTCCGCGACAGACGTTCTGCAATACGTTGCCAGCATCTTTGCTCGCGGAGACGCCAAAGACGAGTAACCCTTTCCAGATTCTGAAATGAGCCAACAAACCTTCGGGCTTACCCCGAAGGTTTTGTTGATTTTAGGGGGCGGTCGATACAACGATACGCTCTGATCAAGGCAGCAGGTAGATCAGACCCACAACGGTCGCGGCTTGAACCGCGGCGGCGTCGAAGTTGAGGGGCGGGAGTTCAAAGACGTACGGAGCGTGGCTCCCCGGTCGGCTTTCGCCCAGCGTGTAGCGGGTCGTGTGAGGGGGCTGTGCGGTCATCAGATAGGGGAGCGCCGGCAACGTTCCAAAGAACCGCGCGCCGGAAAGAACCGGTTGCCAGATCGGACCATGGGAGAATCCATGGCGCTCCAAATTCACATCCTCGAAGTACAAGGGTTGATGGTTGAGCAGAGATGCGTTCCAGTAGTAAGTCGCTCCGCACCAGTTTCGATGTCCCCCCGGCAGATGAGTTCGTTCTTCAATCGTCTCGAAACGTGCCTTGGCGGTGTCGTTCGGAATCGCCCCAGGGGGGGGAGCAATGTTGACGGAGATTGTTGACAAGGGGCGAGATTCTTCCCCATCGATTCGCTCAGCCTCCGCCCAGGAACCTCCCGGTTCGGCGTCGCCCCCAGCGAATAGCGGCTCTCCGTGGAACTCCACATGCTTCACCGAACGAATGAATCGGCTCAGCGAATACCCCTCGGGCATGCAGCCATGTAAATACGTGCTGCCATGTCGCCAATTGACGAACTTGCATTGGAGCTTGCACCAGAACGGGCGAACCGTATGTCCCCCGCAGGCCACCCAGCAGTCGTCCCGGCAACAGCCCAGCATCGCATCGACTCGGGCCAGCCAATTGAAGACGCCATTCACAGCGAGGACGGATCCGACGGCGGAGTCGCGATAGATCTGTCCGTCTCCAATCCATTCATAGTAGATTGCTCCCAGTCGGTCTTCTCCGCGAAAACAGTCGGATGGGAAAGCGGCGGGCGACGGTTCGACGAACGGTCTCGCGGGATAAACGAGCGGGATATCGGATTCCGTCCCTGGTGATCCAGCCTCTAAGTCTCCGATCGGCGCGAGGAATTCGTCCTGCGGAAATGGCCCCGCCTCGGGCGTCTCCAATGCCTCTTCGAAGGGAGAGGGGGGAACAATCAGGTCCGTCAAACCATCATTCGCGAACACAAACTGGGAAAAAGCGATCCCGCAGACGCAAAGAAGGAATCTCAACACACAACCAAGTGAAGAGATTTGGTAATGTTGCAAAGGTTGCTCGACCGGCCTGGGCATCAGACTGGCTCACTCTGGGGAAAATCGATCGGCGCACCACCGATACCGAGGAGGCGTTCTCTTCGGTAACATCGACCGATTCAACCGTTCGATCGACGACACGTGCGCTGTTCCTCAAACTTGCCCCATCTTACCCGTTCTTTAAGGGATGTCGGCCTCATGGATTCCCACTCTGGCTCTGATCACACTTCGCACGAGTTGGCGAAGAGGATCCGCCGGGCGTGTCTCTACGAAGTGACTGCTCGAAAACCGGGGAACGTCCATCCCCAAATGAGTTTTGATGACTTGTGCTATGAGAATTTCGTCCTCGCCGCGTCGCTCAGTGCTCCCGTTTTAGCGGAGGAATGTGTTTTCGGTATCGGCACGTCGATCCTTCATTGCGTCAAGAAATGTCAGCGACACGGACTTGGCAACGTCAACTTAGGAATCCTTCTCTTGCTCGCCCCTTTGGTGGCATGTTGCAGAAAGGAAGGAAGGATTTCCCCTGCAGGCCTTGAAGCCATCCTTTGTCGCCTGTCGATCGCTGACGCGGAAGCGGTTTATTCGGCGATCCGGATGCTTCAGCCAGGGGGCATGGGGGCCGTCTCTGATCAAGATGTTTCTTCCCGGCCAACGGTTCCGCTCCGCGACGCGATGCGGCTGGCGTCTGACCGAGACTTGATTGCTCGCCAGTATGCCAACGGATACCAAGAAGTCCTGGGGGACGGACGTCGAATTTTTGCGAAATGGTGCCAGCGCTGTTCGCATGGGGAACCGGCCATTATCGGGACCTATCTGGAGTTGATGTCCCGTTTCCCGGATTCCTTGATCGCTCGGAAATGCGGGATCGAAATTGCGACGGAGTCGGCGCATCGAGCCCAACAGGTTCTTCTGGCAGGGTGGCCGGAATCGCGAAACGGAAAACAAGCCATTGATGAGTTAGATCTCTGGCTCCGGACAGATGGGCATCGCCGAAACCCTGGGACCACTGCCGATCTCATTTCCGCCCTGTTATTCTGCGATCTGGAGAAACTCCCCCCATTCCCGGAATGCAATCAACCAAACGGGGATTCCAAATGAAACGTGTGGAGCGTTATTTCAAGAACTGGGAGGAGAAACGATCGGCAACGGACTGGCTTCCATCGAGGGGCATCCTGAGATCGAACCCTGATTCGGCATTTGCCTGACGGGAACTTGTGGAATTCCTGGAACCCCGGTGTGAGACTTTCCATGCGACGAACTTACGCAGTCGACCTGTCCAAAGACCATCTGGTGTTTTCGGCGGGACACTTCATCACAATTGGGAAGGACCTTTGCGAGCGGCTTCATGGCCACAATTATCGTGTCGCAGCTCGCGTCGAAGGCAGACTTGACGACAACGGATTCGTTGTCGACTTCATCGCCCTGAGGGATCGCTTACAGCGGATCGTTGACGGGCTCGACCATCGAATGCTGCTGCCCATTGAACATCCTCAGATTGATGTCCGAGTGGAAAACGGGGAAGTGATTGCCCGATTCGATGATCGGAGGTGGGTGTTCCCTGAGTGCGAATGCGTGCTTTTGCCACTCAAGCAAACCACGGCCGAATTGTTGGCACACTGGATTGGGGATCAGCTCCTGGAATGGCTCCCGACGGAGAATCTCACTCGGCTGATCATTCGCGTGGAAGAGAACTTCGGACAATGGGCCTCGTGTGAAATCCACTTGACCGCTTCCTAGGTTCTCGCCCGGGCGAGTTGTCAGGGGCGAATGTTCTTTCTCAAATTTCATCCGCATCATACGAGCGAGAGAAACAGTCTGGTCTCACACTCATCCTGCATCACCTGATGCACGGCCTTGATTCGTTTGAGCTGTTGAGTGAGGGCGGCCGATTGTTCCCCGAGGCGGAGTGTTTCCTGGCGTGACTTGACGTTTTCCTCAATTTCGGACAATCGACCCGTTGCGGCGGTCGCTCGCTCGGCCGCCTCTTCCAGAAAGTCCCACGCGGGATGGGACCGCTCAACGGGTGTTCCACGATCAAACTCGCGGCTCACCGAGGAGTCGGACAAATTCAACATCATGATACCGGATTTGAACCTCTCCCAGCGGGTCAAATCCGTCTCCGCCTTTTCGGAATCTTCTTGTGTTGAGATCAAAGGCACCTGAGAGAAGACTTCGACTTCAAATATCAGATCGTGAAAAACATCATCCCCATCGATTGGAGGATGCTGGGCGGTTGTTCGGCATTCCGATATTTCAAAGCGAACCCCTTTCCCCCCAATCAGCCAGTTGGCTTTGGAGAGTTCGAGCATGAAGGCGCCCATCCATTGAATGTTTGCCCCCCCAGGCTCGATACGCATTCTGAGCGGGCCGGTTCCCCAACCCGACCCCGGTCGATGGACCGTCTTGGACAACAACGGTTTGTCCGCGCTGGGCCGTGGATGGAAACCGTCCTCATCATCCAAAACCGGAATCTCAAAAGGTCCGGTCTTCCCCAATTTTTTCCACGCAGCGGCGAGTTCCGCTTTCTGCTTTTCAATGAACTGCAATTCCTGCTGCCTCTGGCGAAGCCAATTCGCACGTTCCCGGTCGAATGCCGATAAGGCGAGTTCCAACTGTTGCAATTGTAAGGTGACGTACTGTTCGGTTCGCCGATGCATCGTTTCCAACTTCCGGGCATGTTCAAGAGTGCGCCGGACCAATGGATTTCCCTGCCCCCGAGTGGGAGTCCCGTCGGGAGTTGGTGAAGTGAGCTGAGTCATCTGGATCATCTTCGTTCTCGATGGCTTTGCGTTCTTTGAGGGAATCAATCGTTGGTGGAAGAACTATTTGGAATCCAAACGGTTCCAGAGCCAGCTGATTCTCTTCGAGAGGGATGGTTCTTCCTCGGTCGGCGGTCCCGAATCGGATTTTCGCAGGGCCGTTTCCGAGGCAATTCGTGCCTGCTGTTGGGAACGCCGTTCGCGAGTTTCCATCTCGTGTCGATGGACCTCATTTGCGTGTCGGATTCGAGCGATCTCCGCACGTTCCTGGGCCATTTGGACCGCCTCGCGACGTGCGGATTCATTCGCCTTTTCCAGTTCATCTCGCAATCGGGCTCTTTCCTCCTCAGCATTGGCAAGCCGTGATTCGAGGCTGGTCACCTGCTGCCGGAGTTCCTGGCCCATTTTCTGAACAGCCTCGATTTTGGCATCCGGACTTTTCGCCAACAACTTGGCCTCGGCTGCGTTCCGGTCCTCCTGAAGTTGCCGGATCCGCCGATTCAGCGTCTCCACTTGGAGGGCCCATTCCTCTTCCCGGACGGCGACACGTTTCTCGACATCGCCAAGCCATCGCTCCAATTGAAGCCTTTCGCCTTGTTCTGCCTCACACGCCTCTTCAGCCGCTAAGAGGAGTTCCTGCACCATCTGAATCTGCCGGTCTTTTTCTTCAAGTTCAACCAACAGAGTTTCGAGGCGTTCCGCCAATCGGGCGACTTCCTCGGAATCGGGCAGGGGATGGTCAAGTGCCGGACTTTCGACCACGCGACTCCCGGTTTCCTGAGTATTGGCCAGTGCCGCCTGAAGGCTTTCCACTTCGTCTCTCAGCAACTGAATCATCTCATCCTGAAAAGGATCCGCCGCTGTCGGTTCGCTTTGCTCGAAGTGTTGGCTCATCGCCTCCAGGCGTTCACGAAGGATTTGATTCTCCGACTCCGACACCTCCAGACGCACCTTCAGATCATCGATCACGACCTGCAAAGGACTGATCGCCTCGCTTTCCACGTCCGACTCCGATTCGTCAACACACCACGACGATTCCCCGGAATCAAAATGGGAAGGGGTTGGCTGTTCCTCAACTGCGTCATCAAAATCGACCCTCTGAGTTTGACGCGGCACGCCGCGAATCCCAAACACGACGCTCAGCGTACATCCTCCGAGGCGAATCTCCGTGTCGCGTTCCAACGCGGTTTCGGAGATTTTGCGGCCGTCGACAATCGTTCCGGCACTCGAGTAACAGTCTCGAACATACAGCGTTCCATTTTCCGCCCAGATCATGCAGTGTTTTCCGCTGACACGCGACGAATGCAGCTGCAGGTCCACGTCGGCATTCTTGCCAACGACGATGCTGTCCCCATCGGAAAGCTTCCATTCCTGAGTCCGACCCTCAGGAGAACTCCAATAGAGAGCGGCGACGAACTTGTTAATGGCAATTGCCATGAAAAGCCTCTTTACAAATGAGGAGAAGTGAACTCAAGAACCGCGATGTTGGTCGAACATTCCTTATGGAGGTTCTCCCAAGGGCCTTCCCCGTCTCAGATTCGATCCGTTCGGTCAGGGGAATGCGATTGTCATTAGGCGTTGACCACCTGAGCCTCTGGGATCGAAACTCCCGCCAGCTTTTCCATAGCGATGTCAATGTCACGCTGCGAATAGGGTCGACGGATGACGGCCTCAACTCCCGGGGCAGACTCCTGATCGACCGCGGGATGGTTCGCGGACAGAATCACCCCCACCCTGGCATTAACCCCTAAAGTCTCCATGTCAGCGAGAATGTTCGAGGGCACAGCCAAAGGGGCATCATCGGGAATGGAGAGGACCAAGACATCGGGTTTGGTACGTTTCATCAACAATTTCAAGCCAAACTCATCACGTACGACTTTGCCGCTCCAGGGATTCGAATCTTCCGCGAGGTACTTTCGGAAGAGCGACGACCCACCCGGGTCGTACTCGAGAACGAGAGCGGTTTTCTGTTCGACAAGAGGTTCTGTCTTGACCCAATCGGCCATTGCGAATCCATCCAATACTCGAATGACCTCCTCGGTTGGCAACTGCATCCGTTCGGCCAGTTGGCGGGCCGATTGCGGGGGGCCGTCGAGCTGTGAAGTGAGTTGAACGTGTCGTGCCGCTAACCCAGTCCGGTCAAGGTTCTGGCCACGCAACCCCTGGCGTGTCCACCCCATTGCCTCGGGATCATCCAGTTCGCTCCCTGGCGCGCTCAGGGCGCCCTCGACAAGTAGGGAGACGAGGCTCGTTTCCAGCGGAGATCGCCGGAACAGTTTGGGGACCGGCTGCCCCGCGACAAAGCTGAAAGACTGTAATTCACTACGGAAACAGTGCCGTGTCAACACGGCCGCCTGATGTCGCAATAAAGATCGCAACAACCGGGGATCCAACATCTTTCTGTCGAGCAATTCGACGAGGCCGTCCATCTGTGCGGAGAACCCCGTGCTCATTGTGAACTTCAAAAGTGGCGACAGATCCTTGAGCGCCTCAGGTAATCGCTGTTCAACAAGTGACTGATCACCGGATGGGCTGACCACACATTGAATGCGGCCTTGTGACAGGAAGAACATCGTGCGATACCTCGCAGATTCCACTTCCAGCATTCCTTCTTGCTGGCCGTTGTTCAGGAAATCGACGATTTCTCTGAGTCCGAAACAGGTCAGATCTCCGGAGATGGCTGCTTTCTCGGTCTCGTTAATCACCTCCGGGACGGCCGCTCCCGACGATTGAGACTGGATGATCATCGACGCGGTCTCGAGCGCGTTGGCAACCGTCATCTTCAAAAGATCGGGTTGAAACGGCTTGTGCAGCGAGTCAATCACGTTGGGAATCTGAAGGTACTCCGCGTAAGCCTGTTTGCGGAGCGTCGACGAGACCACAAAGGGAATGTTCGAGCACTTCTCGATCGCAATGATCTGCTGGCAAACTTCCAGTCCGGTCGTCCCGGGCAACTGATGGTCCAGCAGAATCAAGTCGGGGAGAAGTTCCTGCGCGAGCTCGATCCCCAGCTCCGCCGTTGGGGCGAGTTCGACATGATACCCCTCTTCCGACAAATGGCTGTCAACCAGTTTGCGGATGGTCGCACTGTCGTCAATCACAAGTATTGTCGCGGTTTTCATACGTCTCTCTTGGCAGGGCTCAAAACTTGAGGCGGTGAGTGATCGGTAATCTGCTGCAGGATTTCCCCGCAATTGGAGTCCGTCACCGGCTTCGTAAAGACGGCTCGAGCTCCTAGTTTTTTTAATTGGTCCTGGAGCACCCGATCGGTTCGGCTCGTGACCACAAAGATGGGAAGATTTCGCCAGGCGGCCCGGTGACTGATCTCTGCGAGCAAAACTGTGCCGTTCATTCGTGGCATATCCACATCGGTGATCACGGCTCGAAACCGTTCCCGACGGAGCATTTCCAGGGCTTCCTGCCCGTCTCCCGCCTCGCGGGATTCGAAGCCCAAACCCGCGAGTTTTCGGACCAGGTGTTGGCGGACGCTCAAGGAGTCGTCAACCACCAGGATGGGGTCACCCGCATGCGGCGCCCCCGAATCGCCCGGGAGCCCTGCCGCATTTCTGTCTCGAAGAACCGACGGCTCATTGAGCTGAGATTCCAGGAGCGTCTCCGACATCCCCTTGGATGGCTCATCGGTGGCCGTTTCCGCGCCGAAGACTGCGTCTGAAAGGGGGGAGAGATCGTCGGCATCTGAGATGGGGCTTTGGTAGTCCCCTTCCACGATCAACCGTGCCAACCGGACAGGATCCAGCAGCAGGACAATTTCCGCGTTTCCCGACAAGCTGACCCCAGTGAACAAGTCATGCTGGGCAAGCATTCGGGGAAGCGATCTCACGACGACTTCCTCCACCCCGACGACTTCGTCGACCGTTATTTCCAGCCGATTGCATGACTCCGGATTGGCGAGAAAGATGCTTTGTCCAGGGCCGCGTCTTCCCTTTGTCAGGCGAAGCACTCGCCGAAGCGAAACCGGTTGGTCTTCTTTCTCCACAGAGTTTTGATCATGTTCGGTGGTGTTTAGACCGAACACGGACTTCATAGGCAGGGCAAAACACTGCCCGCCGGCTCGAACGACCAGGGCATGTTCGATCGGCGAGCGAAGTGGGATGTTCAAGGTGAATACCGTTCCCTCGCCCGGTCGGGAGTTGACAAGGACTTGTCCCCGCATCTGACGGATTTGAGCCGCGACCACATCCATTCCGACGCCTCGCCCTGAGATCTCACTGACCTGGTTGCGAGTCGAGAATCCCGGGTGAAAAATGAGATTCCAGAGTTCTCGGGGTTGTGGTTTGCTTCCCAGAGGGAGCAAACCCTGTTGTTTGGCTTTCTTTTCGATGGCCTGTTCATTGAGACCGCGGCCATCATCGCGAACTTCAATCTGGAGACCGCTTGGCGTGGAAACTGCTTCCAGAATCACCCGTCCCCGGGCCGGTTTTCCGCTCCCTTTACGTTCGTCGGCTGATTCAATTCCATGACTGACCGCGTTGCGAATCAAATGCATCAAGGGTTCAAACAACTGGTCCTGAAGCGCCCGTTCCGCGCGTGTCCCTTGTCCTCGAAACTCGACGGTGACATCGCGGCCTTCCGCGCGTGCCGCCTCAAGGGCGGCTTTTTCCAGCCGTCGGAACAGACCACCCATCGGCAATCGGCGCAGGTCCATCAAATCTCGCCGAAACTGGCTCGTCAATCGCGCCACAGCGAGGTTGTCATTCTCGATCGGCACAAGTGCCTGTCGCAGGGAATGACTGAGTGAAGTCAAATCATTCGCCAGCTCCACAGTCGCATGAAACCGGGCCGCTTCCTCGGACGCGTGATTATCCGTGAATTGGTTCGGTGTCGCCAGATTGTCGCTCTCCCAGGTCGGCGCAGTCTCAGCGGTCTGATCCAGAAACGTCGACAGGCTGCGAGTTCGCTCAACGCTCCGATCCAGTTCCAACTTCAATTGCCGAAGCTCTTGCAGGTTGGTTTCCCGACGGCTCCGCAACATGACCAATTCCGCGAGCAGGTCCAGCAGATGCTCAACCCGTGATGATTCAATTCGGACGAACCTTTCTGGTTCCGGGTTTCTCGATCGTTGTGATCCGCTTTCTCGGGAAACGGAACTCGAGGCGGAAATCCCTTCGCTGGAACTCCCGGTCTCTTCGGCGCCTAAGTCTCGGAGCTTCTTTCGAACGGCATCCACACCGGAACCAAGTAACGGAAGATTGTCTCGCCCGGCACGGGATTCGAGTTCTTCAATCTGGTCTTCCAGTTGGTGGAGGAACCGGGACAAGCTCATCAGCCCCACGGTTCCGGACGCCCCTTTCAACGTGTGAAGTTGACGGCAGAATTGTCTCAGCGACTCGGCGTGGTCCCCGTCCCCCCGCAAGTCGTCCATGGCGTTTTCCATCGCCTCCAGGCATTGAACCGCGTCATCCAGAAACGCGGGCAACAGGCTCCGGTCGACCAGAGTCTCTCCGTCTCCCTTTGTGGAGTCATACTTCAATGACTCCGCTGTTGCCGACGAGACGCGATCACTGGGGGGATCTGCGTCGCCGCCCAACGCCTCCAGGAATTCGCGGAGTTGTTGTGTCGGGACAGCCGGTTCGGCGACCGCTTCTTCCACCTTCGGATCGCCGTATTCTGAAGACCAGGATGTGGTCCATGTTTCGGTCTCCTCTCCGGGAATCGTCAGGTCATGCCCGGTGACCTCAAGACACGAGCCCCATTGCCGGTGAATTTCCCGGACAACGTCTTTTGCCCAGTGATCGGACTTCTGAGTGTCATCAAACTCACTGAGCAGGATGTAACATTGCTCAATCGCCTCGTTCGGTTCGGGAGCCGGTTGATCTTCGGGTGGGTCCGAGACCAAATGGAGCAATGCCGCCATGCTGCCGATGGCCAGTGCCAAACCGGAATGGGATTCCTGCTCGCACTCATTCGCCCAACTCAGCATCTCCCCTGCGGCCGCCGGAATGTCGACTGGAGTCGCCATGAGCAAGCTCTTGATCGACTCGATCCGATTCCGAGAATCGCCAGGATTCGGTTTGTTGGAGTGATTCATCGGATGGCCTCCCGATCCATTCGTGCGCGGGTTCCCGAGTTGCGTCCGGAGGAATTTGCGGAATCACTGGAATCCCGGGACGTCATTTGATTCGGGGAACGTTCCAGCCGAAACTCCTGAGACGACAAGCCAGACAATTGGTCACACCGAGCGAATGGCTGCGTTCGGGATTCGATCTCTTCGGCGGTTCCCGAGACTTCCGTGGCAGAGTCCCGGATGATGACGGACCGCTGGCCAATGGACTGAGCCAGGCCGGCGACGGTTTCCAACCCTGTGAGGATTTCGGCCGTGGATTCTTGTTCTTGTTGATGCGACTCAACGGACTGGTGAATCCGGTTTTGAAGATGGCCGGTTCGTTCAATCAGCATCTCGAAAATGCTGGAGGTCTGGCGAACTCGGTTTGCCTCGTCCTCGACCTGTGATCGCTCCCCGATCATGGTCTGCATCGTCTCCTGCGTTTCGACTTGCATCGACTCGATCAGAGCGGCAATCTCTCGGGACGCGTGAGACGTTTGCTCGGCGAGTTTGCGGACTTCGTCGGCGACCACGGCGAATCCCTGGCCTTCGGCCCCGGCCCGGGTTGCTTCAATCGCCGCATTCAAGGCCAACAGGTCGGTTCGGGAGGAGAGGTTCCCCATAGTCTCGACAATACTGACGATTTCCCGCGAACGTTCTCCCAGCGCCAGCAGGCGCCGCTCACCCGATTGAACGCTCGCTCCGATCCGTTCCATCCCTTTGGCAAGCTCCACGGAGAGTTGGTCTCCCTCACGGGTCCCTTGCATGATGGCGTTCAACTCCATGACCACCGACGAAGTCTGCTCCCGAGCAGCCTGTTGGCTGGTGATCAGCCCCCCAAGGGTTTCTTTCAGCTGGCTCACCAAACGGTCCTGTTCGGCGGCCGCACTTTGACACTCATAGCTTTCTCGCGAAATCTGTTCGGACCGGCCCAAAAGCCGGCTCGTGTCATTGGCCGCGCCCCTCGCAATACGGCTGAGCAACTTGAGGAGAACACGACCGCTATTGGCGCGCGAGTCTTCCGAAGCGGAAGAGGAAGTCGAAGGGAGACCGACCAACATCTGTTCGCAAAACAATTCCACGTCCGACCAGCGATTCTGCTGCTCGACGACTTTGGTACGGACGGCGTTCAGGATGGAATCGATCTCTGAAAAACCTGTCAAGGGAATCTCATCGATCGACTGGCCTCGAAGACCTTTCAGTTTTCCTTTCAAGTAGAGCAACGGCAGCAAGGCCGCCGACCCGGCTGCAACCAGAATCGCGATCGGGAGGGTCATCATGCCGGACATCTCCGTCATCGCGACCAGCCAGCACAGGAGCCCGCTCAAAAGAGCGGCCGCGAGATGCGATCCGAGCAGGATGTGTTTATAAGACATCGGTTTCATGGCAGTCTTTGTTTAGTGGGGGAAGGGGACGGTTCCATCGCGGACTTAGGTGTTTTTCGCGGCCGGGAACAAATTCCGTAGTGACGAATTGAGTTCCCGCTCCGCCAATTCGCGGATACGGAAATGGTCCAGCACTCGAACCACCCGCTGTTCGTACGTGGCCCATCCCCGGACAAGAGAATGCAAATCGTTGTCCCCCTTCTCTGAAGAGGCGGTGGAGACTTCCAGACGAGCGAGTGTCTTCACTTCATCAACTTGCACCCCCCAGAGTCCATCAAGATCGTCAATGATCAGCATCTGTTCCTCGCAGCCTTGCTCATTGCGGCCGAGAATTGGGTCCAACGTCAGGATGGGGAGAAAGTCCCCGTGATGGTGGCAGATCCCCGCCAGCATGGGCGGCGACAGTGGCACGACGACGAGGTCCGTCTTCGTGGCGACCTTGCGGATCACCGCGACCGGAAACGCCATCCAGTTCGTTCCATGGCGAAACAGGCAGTACGTCTCTTGGCGGAGACTTTCGTTCGTGGAGGGCATGATCGTTGCAATACGAAGAAGAGGGGAATCCGAAAGGGCAAACGAACTGGATCAGGCAGCCGCTAAAAAGCACTGGAAGATTCCGCTTTCGCCAAAGGGCGGCGAACGGGTTTTCCAAACCTTTCTTCCAAAGCCCGGGCTAATTGAGAGAGAGAAGGTTCCCCATTGGGTTGAGTCCCGTTGGGTTGAGGATCGGGGCTGCTGGTCGAGATGGAGGACGGTGACTCCGGGGGCCGCCCAGATGAGACTTCGGGATGATGCCAGAGCTGTTCTTCAAGATCCCGGATAATCTGTCGGAGTTCACCAAGTTCTTTGTCCAGAGTGTCGGCGGCGTGTTCCCGCCAGTTGCGAAGATGCTCCACCGAGAGTGGGGCTCCGAAATCAAAGTCGTTGAAAAAATCCATGGCCATCGCGCGTCCCCTGTGTTCTGGGTCTGACGAATCTGGAACCGTTGATGTTCTGGCCGCCATCCTCATTGCGAGAACAGCTCTTCTCATCACCGGCTACCAAATGGGCCAACGAAGGCAGATGCCCCTATGACGGGAGGCCCCTTCCGGGAGAAGTGACTCTCGGATGGAAGGATGCCGACGAGCACGGAACCTCCCAGTGCACTCCCCCCTCCGGGCGATCCCCGAGTTCCAAAATTCAGACCAGTGGCTGAATCCAGTGACCCGTGGTTCGCGCGGTGGAGGAATTCCCTGGTAGCAGGAGCGTGTCCCCGTTGACGGATTCGGTACTCACACCCTAGGTCACGAATGCGACGATGTGGCGATTTTTCGACGATGCCCTGTGTGGCAAAGCCGGGGAACAATCAGAGAAATCGGCAGCTGTATCATCTCGCGAGAACTGCTGCGGAAAGAATCAGCATGACAATTGCGCAACCCGTTGCGATAGGCGTCACTGTCGCAGATTGAGATACCGGGGCTGAAGTCAAAAGCCCCTCATGAACATCGTTGGCGCCAGGACTGTCATCACAGTCAAGACCCCGGCCGTGGAATTTGCCCGCCATCAACCAGAACAATCCGATCAAGACATAGAACAGGCAAAACCCGCTGAGCAAAGCGGAATTTGTGCTTTCTTCAGCGGTCTGACGAATCAAAACTGCCGCGATGGAATTGTTGATCAGGTGAAACACCACAGGGACCCAGAAATTCCGTGTCGCCAGATAGACAAGATGCAAGGCAATTCCGACGGGCAGGATCGCCACAACATGCGGCGGATAAAGATGCACGGCCGCGAAGAGGATGGATGTGAGAATCACGCCGGGGATCACACCCCACCGAGACGTCAATCCTCGCCCAATCATGCCTCGAAAGAGAAACTCCTCGCCGATCGCTGGAACGACCGCAATAAAAAACAGGGAAAGGGGCAACGAGGCGTCGTTGACGTCCCGCAACAGTCCGTGGACGTCCGTCGCCTCCCAACCCGCTGGAAGGAACTGTTCGAAGAGGCTTTCCACCACGCGAAAGGAGGTATCCGCGACAATCATGAGTGGCACAATCAGGCTCAAAGAGATGGCCCATTGCTGCCACGAAGTCCTTTGAAATGTCAGGATGGGGTGCCCATCACATCGCAACCGCCTCCATGCCAAGGGAATGAGGACGAGAAACGCGAGGAACGATGGGGCCGTCATGACGAGCAGTCGCCCGTTTGTCGAGAGCGATGCGAGGTCGAGCTCAAGTGCTTCGCCGATGGGGGCGCCCGTTGAGCTAACGGCCATCAACAAGACAACCGTCCAGATGAGTTGCAAAATGATAAAGAACGCGATCCATAGCACCGACTCAGGCAAGCCCGGGATGGCTCGAAATCGATGAGGAGAAGCGGTGACCTGATCCGGGATGAAGAGGTCCATGGGGTCTCCCTCGATGTTCTGTATCGCGCTGTCTTCGTGTTCGCTCATCCGTCGCGTTCCCTTTGCTCTGGAGAAATTCCCATTTGACGAGCCGCCAAATAACAACATAACCCGAATAACCTTCGCTGACGCAAATCGCAGGTCGTTCCTTCAGAATTCGAAGTGAAAAAGAGTTGCCGCGGGGACTTCGTTCCGGACGTCGCCGTTCGGTGAGATTTGCCGCTTACGCCCTTCTTCCACCCGCTCAGCGTGCAGATCAACTCGCTTGAACCGACGTTTCTTTGTAATCGTCAAAACAGGCAAATTCGGCATTCCGGGATTCGTCGGTACAGAACTATTCGAGTCGAGATACCCACGTGCCGATAAGTGATACGACCGACACCGTCGATCTATCCCGGAGAACGTCTACGGACAGGACGATTCCTCCGGAAGAAACAACCGTGATAAACCCTCACAGCCTGCCATTGCTCTCCAGATTTCGACTTTCCTGACACAGGAAAGTCAATCGATCGGGAAAATCGGCTGGGTTGTGATTCGAGCATTTCCCGTACGCGTCTCAAGGACTGGGGCAAACGATGAAATTGCGAAAAGTTGCAAAAGCTGGCTTGGTAACACTGGCCCTTTCCCCGGTTCCGGCCGTTGCCCAGTCAACCTATGTTGATACGGTAACAACGGCGAGCCCGAGCGGGAGCGTCAACGGCGCTCTCATGCCCCTCCCTGTACGAGGCGGATATTTCTGGGCTCGAGGAGACTTTGGGGAACGCCCTGGAGTCGATGGCGACTATTTCTCCTCGGGAGCCTTTATTCCAGTCCAGATTCTCGGACCGGACAATCTGTTCCTGCTCGATGGCCAGGTCTGGGTGGACGACACCTCTTCCTTCGGAGGGGATATCGGAACCGGCTACCGGCAACTGCTGCCCGGATGGCGAGTCATGGCTGGCGTCAATGGTTTCGTCACCTGGGACCATAGCCAACAGGAGTACGAATATGGTCAGGTTTCGCTCGGAGGGGAATTGCTCACCGATTACCTCGGTCTGACCAGCCGCGTCTATGTCCCGTTCAATGATGACCTCAATGACATCGGCAATCCGATTCTGACAAACGACGCGATGCTCCGTGGAGACTCGCTCGTCCTCCGAAACTTGCAGTTGGTCGAACAGCAGATGGGGGGAGCCGACATTGAATTGGGTTCCCCGATTCCGGGTCTGGAGTTCATCTCGGCGTACGTCGGAGGATACTTCTTTGATGCCGACGAAGGGCAGAATGTCGACGGAGCCTATGGCCGTCTTTCGATGGATCTGACAACGGCTCAATTCGACCTGACAATTTCCGATGATGACACGTTTGGAACAACCGTCAACTTCGGCGCGGAATTCCGTTTCGGCCAAGGGCCTCTCTTCTGTTTTAAGCCGAGAAAACGGAATCTCGACATCATGATGAATGACCGGGTCCGCCGTCGGAGCCGCATCATGACTCAGCAGTTCCTCGATGAACGGACGGAACTCGCAATCAATCCCGCGACGGGGCAACCGTTCGAGTTCGTCCACGTCGACAATACCGCCGGCCCCGGTGGGGACGGTTCCTTCGAAGACCGATTCAACAACCTGGGTCTCGCCAATGGGTCCGCGGCGGACATCATTCTCGTCTATCGGGGGACAACCAGCCGGACGAATCTTCTCCCCGCTGGCGATGGACTCGTCCTCTCCAATAATCAGATTGTCATCGGCGAAGGGACCGATTTTCCGCTCCGCGTGGCGAACCGTCGAGATCCGGTGACTCTCGAAGGCTTTACCGGAACCGGAACGAATCCGTTTGTCACATCGAACCCCGGTACGGACATCATCACGCTGGCTGACAATAACCAGATTGCCGGCCTGAATCTGATTGCTCCCGCTGGCGGGAACATGATTGGCGGAACAGGCGTTCGTAACTTCACAGTTTCCGATATCAACTCTGACATCCTCGCCGCCGAATCAACCGGGGCCGGTGGTGGGATTTTCCTGACAAATGCTTACGGTTCTGGTCGTATCACCGGATTCAACTACCGCGCGGACAACGTGGCGACCGCGACCGGCGGCATCGTCATTCGAAACACCAATGCTCCCACGTTAAGTCTCTCGGTTGCCGATTCCACCTTCATCGAAGGGGGACAGTTCGGGGTCGATCTCAGCGCCACCAATTCCGACATCTCGGCCACGATCAGCAATGTGATGGCCAGCCAGAACGGCACCGGGGCTCGATTCCAGGCACGCAATGGCGCCGAAGTCTCCGTCTCCACGGGGAGCAGCACCTTCAACGACTCTGTCACCGGACCGGGTATCCTCGTCAACTCAAACTCTGGTGGCATGGTCGCACTGACGGGCAATGAAACGTTTGCGACTGGCGCCGCGACCGACGGCCTCGCGGTCAATCTGGACCAAGGGAGCGCAATTACCAGCTTTGTCGGAGGTTCGTTCGCCGATGCCAATGACGACGCCGTCGATGCAAGCCTGACGAACAATTCGCAGCTGTTTCTCAATCTGAACGGCACGTCCGGATTCAATGCTGGGGACCGGGCTTTCGAATTCACGATCGAAAAAGGATCCGCGGCGAATACCAACATCGTCGATGGCAACTTTTCGATGGCCGGGACTGATGGCGTCGGCAGTTTCGTCACCGGCAGTTCCAAATTTGCCTTCACCGCAACCGATTCCTCCTTTATCAATGCCGGTCGCCATGGCTTCCTGGCAAACGGTTCCGTCAGCTCGCAGATTCAAGCGAATCTCACAAACACCTCGTTCGAAAATGCCGGTGCTGATGGAATCGTCACCGTTCTCAACAAATCCACGGCGAACCTGAATCTCGATAACACAAACTTCGATGGCGCCGGGCTCGACGGCTTCCGTTTCGAATCCGTGAACAACTCCAAACTTGTCGCCTCTCTGGAAAATGGGGTCTCGTTCGACAACGTTGGTGACAATGCCTTCATGGGGTTGGTCACCAGCGGTTCGACCGCGAGCATCTCTGGAACCGGCGTCAGCGCGTCCACCCCCGGTGGGGATGTCTTCAACTTCGTTTTGAATAACGGAGCCTTAAATCTGGACCTCGATGATTCAGGTCCCTTTACGGACGCTGGCAGCAGCGGCATTCAGATCAATAATGCCAATGGCGGCTTCGCCAGCCTGGCCTTCGACGGCGCCGATGCCGCGGACTTCCGTCGCGCTGGCGAGGATGCCGTGAATGTGATGGGAACCGGCAATTCGCAAACATTCATCAACTTTGACAGCGGTGCGATGTTGGACCAGGCCGGCGATAGCGCAATCGCCGCCAACGCCAAAAGTGAATCGGTGATCTCCATCTCATCGGCCACTGGCACCATGGTCAGCGGAGCCGGAGCGGGTGGAAACGCGATTGACCTTTCCGCGAACGACAGTGTTGTCGCTCTGGATATTACCGCTGGAAAGTTCAATAACGCCGGACAGGATGGGATCAGCTTTGCTGCGTCCAACGATGGGATGATTGTTCTGGAGATTGACGGCGCCCCTGGCAACTTCGCCGGTGCCGGAGGCCACGGCCTGATGGGCACGCTCCAGGACTCGTCGGCGTCCGTCACGCTTTCGGATTTGAGTTTCGACAATGCAGCGCTCGATGGCCATGTCATCACCGGCTCGAACTCGACCCTGCTGGAGAACCTCACCAACGTCACGTTCAACAATGCCGGACTCTCCGGATTTGTCCAGGAGTTCGAAGACGGGTCGAATACCGGCACCACGCTCGACGGGGTGAATGCTCTGAATGTCGGCCTGAACGCCTTTATGCTCCGCTCGGACACAGGGTCGACCGTCTCCGTGCAAGATGGTCCTGGTGGAGTCATGGGCCGAAATGCCGGGAAGGACGGAGTCAACATCAGCGCCGATGGCGGGACCGTCAACTTCATGCTTTCTCAGGCCACGAACTTCGCGAACTCCGGTGACGATGGAATCCAGTACGACGCTCAAAACAAGGGTACCGTCAATATCAACATCGGGGGCCCCGCCAACTTCACGGACGGCGTCACCTCCAGCGGCTACGGAGTCAAAGGAACACTCAACAACTCGACCGCCAATATCAGCATCGCGGATTCCACCTTCGACAATGCTGGATCCGACGGATTTCTGCTGTTTGCCGAGAACAGTTCGGTCGCCAATGTGGCCCTGAATGACACGACGTTCAACAACGCCGGGCAGCATGCTGTCAACGTGCATTCGCTGACCGGCTCGAATGTCGCAGTCAACGGAGACGGGATCTCCGGCCGGCTGGCCGGCGTCGACGGGATCCATCTCGTCAACAACGCCAGTACGATGAACTTCAATTTCACCAACATCGGGGCGTTCGACAATGCTGGGGAAGACGGGGTCGACGCCATCGTCTCCAACGGAGCCCATCCTAACTTCCAGCTCAACCTTTCCGGCACAGCTGGAAATCAGGGGCAGTTCCACAGCGCCGGACAGGACGGAATCAGCCTGACGTTCCGCAACTACGATGGCTTTGATGCCTCTGCGCCAACATTCATGTTCGACCAACTCAATCTCTCGTTCGCCGGGGATGATGGTCTAGGTATCATGTCGCTGGGATTCTCCCCCGGTGCAAAGACCACCTTCAACGGGGTCGTTACGCAAACGAACATGAACTCCGCTCAGGAGAACGGATTCGAAGCGATCCTCAACGGGAACGATCCCGAGAGCATGATCTACTTCGAGAACAGCACGATGGCCAATGCCGCCGTGGATGCTGTGCATATTGAAGCGACCAACAAATCCTTCTTTGACATCGATATCATCGATGGAGACCTGTCCGGAGCTGGCGATGACCCCGTCGACATCTTCCAGGATGGGGGATCCATGGTCGACATCTTCATCGATCCCACCCGAATCGATGGCGGCTTCGAGTTTCACGGGACCGACGGAACCGTGCTCGAAGCCCACATCCTTGACTCGCCACTTTCACTCGCGGGACGCCGCGCGGAATTCGGTGTGATCGGTACCCTCGAAGACGGCGCCACGATGAATCTCATTGTGGAAAACAGCGTGATCGACTTCGCCACAACGGACGGTGTCAATGTAACGGCGAAGGAAGGATCAACATTCAACGCCCAGTTCATCAACAGCCGCATTTTCGAGTCGGGCCGACGCGGGATGTATCTCGACTTGAACAACTCCAAGGCCAATGTCAGCTTCACGCAGAATTCGACCGTCACCGGTTCGGGTTCGAGCAACATGACGGTTCTTGCGAATAACAGCTCAATTGCCAACATCAAGTTTGATGCGTCCAGCAGTAATTTGAGCGACGCTGGCCTCGATGGCGCTTTCCTCGTCGCCAACGGCGCGGGATCAGCGATTGATCTGAGCTTTGCTGGTCCTGCGACCGTCAACAACGCGGCTCGTGACGGGCTTTCATTGAATGCCGTCGCTGGGGGACGAGTCAACGTCAACGCTCAGCAGGGACTGACGATCGATGGTGCCGGGGACAATGCGA
>JAGQQQ010000417.1 GCA_020426125.1 Planctomycetaceae bacterium | reverse complement strand
ATCTCGAAAAGGCGACGCGGCGTGTTAGGCGATTCCATCGGGATTTAGAGGTGACCACCATCTTTGCCCGCAAGTCGTCCTCGGGATGCATCGAGTTCGAGGTTTTTGACTGACAGTTCTCTTCCGTCGGGATGGGGAATCGCCAGGAATCGGCGATTTTGCAGGTTTTTCCCGGATCACTCGGTTGAACGTTTGACCTTCAAAAGCGCGAGGCGAATTCCATCCGATCAGTCAACGGGATTGATCCTGAAACCGCTGATTCCGGTCTCTCGCGTCGGCGGTTGATGTCCGCAGACTGATTGCGGTCCCGTCCCCCCCGGGGAGATCGGAACGCTTCTCCCCGAAACCTGGGATCGAAGCCGACTTTCGAACTCGCGAAGTAGGGGATTACTCGATCGAGAACGGAATGGACTCTGAGGTGGTTTTTCCTGTCGATTCGTCCAGGATCGTCAATTTGAGCAAATAGGTGCCGGATGTCAGATGAGACGGAAGATCGAGCCGGTAGCTGTGGAAGTAATCTGATCGGATGGAGCGGCAGCGGTCCTCAGTCGGCTCGAAATCATGTCGATCCACGAGTTTGCCCGTGGCGCCCCCTTTGTAGATTTCGACATTCGAGCCGATAACAGTTTTGTAGTCTCCGTCAACAGTCGGTTCGCTCCCAAAGTTACGAATCTCACAGTAGAGCAATACCGACTGGGCCGGCTCGAACGCATTGACCGGGAATGTTTCGTAACTTCCGAATCCATTGATTCGGTTGCATAACGTCAACTGGCGAATCTCCAGCGGCGCCGTCTGCTGGAGGTGGTAGCTTGCCGCGCGGAGTTGAGCAAGAGTCAAACCGGAACGTGCGGCCTGATCCGCATCTTCGCCGAGTTCATGCGAGAGAGCGATCAACAGCGATGTCCAAAACTCCTGCTGGCTGGGGGTTAACCCCGCGATCGCTTCCTGAGCCCGGTCCGGCTGATTGGCGATGAGATACAACAGGCGAAGTCCGATGAGTTTTCGAAGTTGGTCGGTTGACTCCGCTTCGGAGTTGGAAGAGACAGACGTTTCCGCTTCGAGGAGCGCAATCAGCTTCAGGAGTTCGTCTTCCCAAAGATCATTCCCCGGACGAATGGGCAACGGTTCCTCGGGAGCGGTGGAGGAATTCGTCGACTCTGTCATCGCCAATTCCGTATTCCCTTCGTTCTCACTGTCGGCGTGCCCCAAGGCGAGGGGAAATCGCGCGAAGTTCCAACGGTCCGTCGGCGGTTCCACGTTCCGAGTTTCGTCATCCTTGGTGGAGTCCTTAGATGGTTCGGCAGCTTGCCAACTCGGCCAGAGTTTGCCGGTGTCCCATTCTGCGATCGACTTCAACCGTTTTGGCCATCCGTTCGCAGTTTCTGCGGCCCCTTCGGACTGGAATGGAAACTCCCTCGGCTCGATTTCGGACGACGAAGACTGAGGCGGTTCCTCGATCTCGTCGGATTCGGGCTGAGAGCGTTGGCTCGTGAAGGCAGCTTGTTTTTCTCCAGGGTTTTGATCGCTGTCATGAGCATGGGTGGCAATTTGAATCGGAGCCGACTGGGGAGTCGTCGGTGGGGCGGAGCCGTTCGGCACATTCTGCCGCTGCTCATTTTGTTGGATCCGACGGGCTCTCAAGACATAGGGAATCGCTTCATGGTCGACGCCCTCGAGAAAGGCCATCCAGCGTTCTCGTTCTTCCGGGGAGGCATCCTTCAATTCTGACTCGATCAACATCAGATCGGCTGGCGTGTGAGAACGGTTCTTGCGGGACCAATTTCCCGCGACGAGTGGCTCCCGATCGGGCTGGGCCGTTTGTTCATCGGTGACTTTCTCCTGTTGCACTGGGGCGACAGGGCGGTCTTTGGAAAGAGACCGCCGCGGTCCCAGCACATCCCACGAAGTCCCCACACTGGCACAGCCAGGGCTGAGCAGCAGGAAGGTCAACAGGAACTGTAGCCAATTCGGCATTCGTGGCGTCCGTGCCAATCTTCGAGACTATCCGTCCGTTCCAGACAAACACCCAATTCTCCGGATCGACCGGATTCCGGTGCGATTGGGAAACTCCCATCGGTGTGATCGGAGAAGTGCCGCGTCACAATGCAGGGAAATCCGAATTGATCCCGTGAATTCTGGTGAATATCGAGAAAAGGTCTTAAGTCAATGCAGCGAAAGGAGCTGAGGAGGTTGTAGCCGTTGATTTGAGTCAACGAACAGGGGACAACGGATCGGAGATAATGGAATCGTTGGGAAAGGATCTCCGAAGTGGAAGAACCGATTCTGGAGGGGGGACAGTTGATCGACCGTGTCCCGACATTCGTCGAGGATTTGCCATCGTGGGGACCCCAGTGATGTCCTGTCATGCCCGGGACGCTAGGCGAATTTGCCGTTCTCGACAATATCAGTCAAACTGCGGAACTTCATCGCCCATCGCGATGGAGAACAGAACGCAGTTTTCGCCGACGAAGTTCGCGTAGAGAGTTAGGGAAGAGACGGGGGTTTCGAGGTTTTGGCTAGACAGGGATCACTCTTTGATTGGGAGCCCGAACCGTCTTCGTGGGAGATCGCGGATCAGAAGGATTGTCTCGTCGCACAGGTCGTGTTCAATCGACCACTGGATACGATCTACTCCTACTTGGTCCCGGAATCCCTGAGAGAATTGATCTCTCCCGGCCAACGGGTGACGGTCCCGTTTGGTAGGGGCGACAGCCGCACAACGGGATATTGTGTCGGTCTGTCCACGGATTCCCCCACGAATCGACGGCTGAAAACCTTGTTGGAGGTCTGCGATCGTGATCCGTTGCTGTCCGCCCCGATGCTCGAACTGACCCGGTGGATCGGAGAGCGGTATCTGTGCGGCTGGGGACAAGTCCTCGAAGCGGTGATTCCGGCGGGAGTCAAAAAGCAGGCGGGAACGCGTGAGATCACGGCCTTTGGCCTGAACCCGGAGATCGATCTGGATCGTTTGAAGCTGACCGCGAAACAACGGGCCGTTATCGCGGTTCTTTCGG
This sequence comes from Planctomycetaceae bacterium, assembly GCA_020426125.1. Classification (GTDB taxonomy): domain Bacteria; phylum Planctomycetota; class Planctomycetia; order Planctomycetales; family Planctomycetaceae; genus HKST-UBA70. The sequence goes on along the minus strand of JAGQQQ010000417.1, from coordinate 1,221 downwards.
CGAGTGATCTTTCGCTCCCGGCTCCCCTATTGGCCGAATTGGCCCAGTGCGGAACGTCTCCCATTCGCACTTTGGAGAAAAAAGGCATTCTGATTCCCGAACGGAGACGATCCGATGTGTCTGAAGCGGACTGGGTTTCCGTTCAGCCCCAGGACGATCTCAAGTTGAACGACGAACAACGGGCCTGCCTCGACCGAATTCTGGAGTTGGTGAGGAATCAAGAGCACCGAACCGTGCTGATGCATGGTGTCACCGGCTCCGGCAAGACCGAAGTCTACATCCAAGCGATTCGAGAGATCGTCAGCTATGGCCAGCAGGCGATCGTGCTCGTGCCGGAAATCAGTTTGACGCCTCAAACCATTCGCCGGTTTCGAGCGAGGTTTGACACCGTCGCAGTGTTGCATAGTCACCTTTCGGATGCGGACCGTCACTGGCATTGGCAACAGATCGCCCAGGGACAGGTCCAGGTGATCGTGGGAGCCCGAAGCGCGGTGTTCGCGCCCGTTCCCCATTTGGGCCTGATCATCATCGACGAAGAGCATGAGACAACCTTTAAGCAGCAGACGACACCCCGATACCACGCTTGCGAGGTGGCTCGGGAACGGGCTCGCCAGGCGAATGTTCCACTGATTCTCGGGTCAGCGACACCGACACTCGAATCGTTACGGCGCGCACAACTCGGAGACGACCTGCTTCTCACGTTAAAGAATCGGGTGGAATCCCGGCCGATGCCCCCTGTGACGTTGGTCGATACGCGCAATGATCCTTTCGTTACGAAGGGGCACAGTATTGGCCGCGCGCTGGGGCAGGCAATTCAGCGGTCTCTTCATGATCGAGGACAGGTCATTCTGTTTTTGAACTTGCGGGGATACTCACCCGTTCTCTGGTGTATGAAATGTCAGGGAATTCGTTGCCCTGACTGTGACATGACGCTGACGTGGCATCGTGATCCGGGCGTCATGATGTGCCATAGTTGTGAATTCCAGATGCCCCCTCCCGAGCGTTGTCCGAAATGTGACCAGCCAGGTTTGCGGTATCTGGGTTCAGGAACTCAGCGACTTGAAGCCGAAGTCAAAAACAAGTTCCCCGATGCACGCATCGTGCGGATGGATAGCGACTCCATGAAGAAAGTCGGCAGCCATGACGAAGTGCTGGAACGGTTTCGGGAGGGGCGTATCGACATTTTGCTGGGGACACAGATGATCGCGAAGGGGCTCGACT
>JAGQQQ010000416.1 GCA_020426125.1 Planctomycetaceae bacterium | reverse complement strand
ATTCCGATGCCCCTGGAGAAAACTTGCGACAATCTGGGGACACGGCTCCTCTTCCACCGACTTGCGAACAACAGAGGCTTTGTGTTCCCCCAAAGCGATCATCAGGATTCGCCGCGCCGACAGAATCGTGCCGACTCCCATCGTGATCGCTCGCCGAGGAACAAACTGCTCACCGTAAAACCCGCTGGCCGCGTCTCGTCGCGTCACCGGGTCCAGGCAGACCATCCGTGTTCGTGAGTCCAGTTCGCTCCCGGGCTCATTGAATCCGATGTGGCCTGTCCGTCCAATTCCCAACAGCTGAAGATCGATTCCGCCAGCTTCGTGAATCTTCGCTTCATAGTCGGTACAGAACCGTTCGACGTCTCCTCGGCTGAGCGTGCCTTGCGGAATCTGGATGGCCTCTTTCGGAACATTGACGTGATGGAAGAAGTTCTCCCGCATCCAACGATGGTAGCTGTGGATCGAATCCGGCGGCATCGGCCAATACTCATCGAGATTGAACGTCACCACTCGAGCGAAATCCAGTCCTTCCTCACGATGCCGGCGAATCAGTTCGCGATAGACCCCGATCGGAGTCGATCCCGTGGGAAGACCAAGAACCGTCGGGCGGCCTTCGCGATTCCGGGACTCGATCAGTTCCGCCACCTGTCCCGCGACGTACAAAGCGACATCATCCGAATACTCGAACACTCGGACCGGAATCCGCGTCTGGGAAACAACGATCCCCGTTCCGCGCTCGGAACCGGCGGGCCGATGACACTGTTGCCCTTCGGAAACTGGAGAAACTTCGCTCACGGCTCACCTGCTTGAAAACGGAAACCTTTGACGATGGCGAAAAATCAAACCGCCATCTATGGTGTATCTTGGGTTGAATGACTCTGTTTTGTTCCATTCGACTGGCCCCCCGAAAAGCGAGTCAGATGCGACCAATCAAACAGGACAAACCCAGGGGCTGAAGGCCCTCATTAAACACATTCCCACGTGTCGACTGGCGCGAACGTGACGAGTGTGGATCTCGACTGCCCCCCGCCGGAGTGGGCGGTGGACCTTCGGCGCCATAGACATCGACCATCTCACCCGACAAAACGGACCATTTCAATGGCACAGTCCCTTGAGAACCCAAGAATTTTGGCGATTCATGCCCATCCTGACGACGTCGAGATTCAATGTGCGGGAACCTTGGCGCTGCTAAAACGCAAAGGCTGCACAATCGTTATTGCCACCATGACCCCTGGAGACAAGGGGAGCGCTGAACTCGGCCCCGATGAAATCGCGGCCGTCAGACGGGCCGAGGCCCGGAAGGCAGCCGATATGCTTGGTGCGGAGTACATATGCCTGGAGTTCCGGGATCTGAGCATTGATATCGTCCACGAAAGCCGGCAACGGGTGACCGAGGCGATTCGCAAGGCCCGCCCCGACATCGTAATCACCGCCCCCCCAATCGACTACATGAGCGACCACGAATCCACGAGTCGGTTAGTCCGCGACTCCTGCTTCAATTGTGCGGTTCCCAATTACGCGACCCATCAGTGGGATCCCGCTCCCGTGATGGAGAAGATTCCCGCTCTTTACTACGTCGACCCGATCGAAGGCGTGGACTGGTATGGAGAACCGGTTCCTTATGACTTCATCGTCGATATCTCGGATACCTTTGAACTCAAACTTGAGATGCTGGCCTGCCATGAAAGCCAAAGGGAGTGGCTTCGCCGTCAACACGGCATGGATGAATACCTCGACAGCTGTCGCCGCTGGAGCCGATCCCGGGGATCCGAAGTCGGGACGGAATACGGGGAAGGGTTTCGCCAGCACAAAGGGCACCCTTATCCCCATGACAATGTTCTGCTGGAACTGTTGCGAACATCATAGTGTTCAGATGACTTGACATTCCCGCACGGAAGTCCGCGAGGGACGTCTTCGTAGCCGCTCGTGATTTACTAATCCAGGATGGCCGTGTGATATCGAACTCCCAGTCGCACGACAGCTCAAATTCGGACGGAATTCCTCGCCGCCATCCCGGGTTAGACATAAAAGATGTTGTTGTCCTGCCGAATGCCAATGACATCGGGATCCTCAACTTCGGCGATCGTCAACGTCTCGGGGACCGTTGTGAACACCTTCCCCTTGACCTCCGGGGCGCGGTCCGGGTTTGCTTGGTTGATTGAGCGGACGGAACCGGGTTCAAGAACCTCGGTTGTCGAACCATCCGTCACCACGCGAATGGTGCCACTTCCATTAACGACCGCATGTGTTCCCTGCCCGGTCGCGAACTCCCCTTCGTAACACACAATGTACGGCAATCCAATCGGCACATACGGATAAAGCGCGACGACGGTGTCACTGGCACGTGCCCCGGACGTTTCTCCTGGAACGGGATAGGCGACAAGATTCCCATCGTCCTGCATGACAAGACGTGGCGCATATCGTTCGGACCGGTTCGGGGCGCCGTTTGGCAGTCGCAAGCCCAGTTTTCTCAGCAGCGTCGGCTCCGGACGATTCGAAGCGAAGATCGCCGCGCCCCAAATGTATTCCCGCCCGACTCCCGTTTGTTGGGCCACCATTTGAATACGGGCTCCGGCTCCGGCCCACGCCGTCGCGGAATCATAGGCATACTCGATTCGCATCGTGCTGAAATTGAACCGTTTCAGCACCAACTGCCCGTCGCCATGCAGTTCCGCGCGAAACATCTTGTTGTTTGACTCAAGGTAATCGCCCTGATTCAGTACTTGTCCGAATTCGAGTGTTGGTCCCAAGGACGCCATTTCTCACTCCTCTGTTAATCACTCGCATGGGGGAACTGTCTTCCCAAACGAACAGGTCCAGGTTGTTCCGTTTGTCTCAGTTGTCCTTGAGGGGGCGATTTTCGACTCAGGGAAGAACAACTCGAACTCGCTCCCGCTTGAGCACATTCCCGGCCAAATCGGAGACTCACGCGACCGTTCACGGAACGCTCACGCAGATCACTGCCCCCCTACCCTACCACAGCAACTCCAACACAACCACCCGCAATAGACAGAGTCTCAAGGAACGGCGCACCGGTCACGACATCTCCGACCGTTGTTCACAAAAGCGTTTCACACAATCCATGTCGTTTTCCACACCTTGGATAACGGTTTTTCTTATCAAGGGAATCAGCCACTTCGCCAGTAACCGATACGGTCGGATTTCCATGGTCAACCGAAGTTCGGTGTGTTGGCCGTCCGACTTCACACGAAACGTCGAATCCCAGACGGTTCCTCCCGCATCCGACACGAGTCGAATGTGTTCGTTGTCTACCAATTCCATCACTTCGAGTCCCGTCGACGCTTCCTTGCCATTCATGACTCGCGTTTCACGGAAGCGAGTGCCAACGCCAAACCGTTGGTCGGTCAGGAACTCGACGCGGACGATGTGAGGAACGGCATTCGCATAGGTGCTGATGTCCGCAACAGTCTGGAAGACCTGTTCCAGGGGGGCATTGATCCATCGCAACGCTGTGACGGGTTTCACGGAAGTTCCTCAACTGGATCAACGGGCTCCACTCCGTTCCGAAACGGACGGCGGCGTCGACGAAGCAACATCTGAATCGATGCGCCGAGAGCGTCGAAACGCCTCACGGCGCATCATGTTCGAATGAAACCAGAATCTGGTCACTCCTTATGATAAACGCTTCCACCAACACCTCCCTTGAACTGACCGTCTTGATAGAAGTCGACGGACCCAATTCCCGAATCGCGATTCAGACCGGCAAGCCAGGCCTTGCGTTCATTCTTGGACAAGAGCACGATGCCTGGGGTGTTGTTCTGGCCACCAGTGGCGGTAAGAAACAGCCGCTTTTTTCCGTCTTGATCCAACATGACAAACTCCGCGCCGCCATCACTTGGACGAGTCCCGAGCACAGCGCGAACGTCGCCATCCGCATTGGTGAGCACGAATTGTTCCGCCGTGACCTTCTTTCCTTGCCAGACGCTTTCCGCTGTCTCGGCTCCCATAAAGAACGCGACACAAGGCAGCCCCAAACAAACGAATGTCAACAGGCGATTACGGTGTTCCAGCTTTGTGAGGCGAGATTCCATGGTCGTTAAACAGTTCGACATGTGTTGCTCCTGATCAAAGAATGGGATTGAAGCGAGTTAGATCAGCGACTCGCCTGGCTCCGCACGATGCCACGCGCGACAGAACAGCCGATACGTCGATGGGAAACAAGATCCCCCTGTTTGCGTACGGCCACTCCGGTGGGCAGTATGCCCGTATTGCGCTGTCGATCTCAAGGCCCCCGGGGAATTTGAGTCGACAAACCGGCTTTATTGACCGTGTGACGCCATTCGATTCTCGTACCAAACCACATTCTGACTCGTCTGCCCAGCTACGAGCAAATCGATGTCGCCATCGCCATCGATATCCGCGCTACGGATGTCATAGGCGGCCTGGTCATCGTCGAGTCGATGTATCTGGAAGTTCCCCTTCCCATCGTTCTCGAACCACGCCGAGATGTGAGAGTCTTTGGCACAGGTCGCGGCGTCGGGATCGCCGTCGCCATCGAAATCGGCAATCGTCAGACAATGCGGTCCCTCAAGCTCGCTGGCAAAGTCGGTTCGTTTCCAATCCGGGCCACGAAACCAGCAAAGCCCGAATCCGTGTCCCCGGGAGCAGAGAACATCCATCTGGCCGTCGCCATCGACATCCACGGGGAGAATGTTCGTCGCTCCCGATTGTTCCTTCGCAATCAGGTGCTTCTTCCAGCCGGATCGAAGGGGATCCTGTGGGGCTTCCCACCAGGCGAACCAGTCACCGGTTCCCTCGGGGGCCATGGGGCCTCCCTTCGCGGCGGTCGTGATATCCGGACGACCGTCGCCGTTGAGGTCCCCGAGTCCAAGGTAATGGGTGAGTCCTGGGGCATCCGATTTCGCCACAATCGTCCGCGTCCAAGGCTGCGTTGGATCGTCGGGCACATCATACCACGCGACCGATTCGGGGAAGTCACCGATTGGCTGGGCTCCGTTGGCGATGAGGTCGGGACGACCGTCTCGATTCACATCGCCCACAAGGACGCCGTGAATCCCGTGGATCTGATCATCGATCAAATGCCACTTCCACCCTTCGATTGTTCCGGGATTTTCCAGCCAGAAAGTCAGCCCCGGGTTGTATCTGGCTCCGATGTAGTCGAGGTCACCGTCCTGATCGACATCCATCGCCTCCGAATGGATGCAGCCGTGTTCGGGGTTTTGATGAAGCACGATCTCCTTCCAGTCCGGAGCCAAAAACAGACGACACGCTCCGCCGCTATTGCTGATGACATCGGCGCGGCCGTCTCCCGTGAAGTCCCCGACGATGGCGGTGTTGCAATGTTCGCCCGTATGCACGACATGTTTGACCCAAGCAGTCGGCTCCATAGCCAACGCGGAACCAGAAGCGAAAAGCAGTAGCAATGGGAAAATTCTCATGGCGTGTCCTTCAGAGTCGATTGCTGCGTCCCTTCAGAGTGTACGGCTCCCGTCGCCGACTGTCACCGAATTGTGATACGTTCCCAAATGGAATGTCCAAGACGACTCACGGTCGGAGTCCCAATGACCAGCCAGCAAAACAGCAACTTCGATGAACTCGAAGAGCAAATCATCCTGGCACGAGAAATCGGGCGGGGCATCGCGCCCCCTGAGTTTCCAGGGTTTCGGGTGGCACTCTCAGGCCATCGAGTCAACCTCTGGTGGCAAGACCGGCGGCAAAGGTCTCGTGATTACAGTGATGCCTTCATTTCCTCGCAGAATAAGCTTGTCCTGACAACAGCTCTCGTCTCGGATTCGCTCGATGCCACGGGACTGGCTCTGTCCATTCGAGCGTTTCTGCGTGGCTGTTTATCGGGAAACTCAACGATCTCACAAGTTGTCACCGGGATCGAAACCTGGAGTGAAGCGGATCCGCAATGGTCTGGGTTCTGTCAACTGGGAATTGCCGTGGTTCAATCGAACCACTCACTTGAGTTCGCCGGATTTGGTCACGTCTGTTTTGCCCTGCAAAATGCCCCGAGCCAATCCGAAGAGATCAAGGTTTCGCCGACGATCCCTTTGGGGATGGGGGCATATGTCAATGGGATGCCAATCGAAACACACAATCATGTTCTTCAGAATGAACAGACTTTCAAAATGTGGATCCCCGACTGTGATTCCGTTAGCGAATACGGAACTCCTTTTCCTGGCCCCATTGCGGCCGTGACTGCGAACGGCTTCTGACATCGGGACAGGGGAAAGATTGGAGTTCCCCACTATCGGCCACGGGCGACCCACTCGTCGTAAACCGAGACTCGAATTCATCGGTCGTCGCTTAGTCGGACGCTTCCGAATCTGGGATCCAAATGAGGGGATGGGCTCCCGCAGCTCTCTCCGAGATGCGCCGGGCTTTGATTCTTACGTACGGAGCGACATACATTCCACGATGGCGGAAAGAACCTGGTTTCGCTTTGGGGTCGCCGCGAAGCGGTTCCGTGAGATCTTCAATCACGAAGCCAGCGCGGCACAACTCTCCGACGAGTTGTTCCCAGCGGTGGAGATACTCGACGGCTCCCGCTTCGCGATAGGCCGTGTCGACGATGGCGGGCAGTGGATCGCTGTGATAATACGGAATGCCAATCACGTATCGGTTGCGGTTGTCTCGGTCGACGAGTTGCAAGCTGGTCGGCTGCTTGTGCTGGCTGATGTAGATTCCTTGATCACGAAGGACGCGGCTGACCTCCGCGTAGACGTCGCGAATTCGTGGAACATAACAGGTACTCACCGGTTGGTGGACAATATCAAAGCTGCTGTCGCGGAGTTCCGAGAGATCGTCCATGGACGCTTGAAGCAAGGTCACGGACAGGTTCCGCCGCCGTGCTTCGGACTCATCGAGGGCGAGCATCTCCGCACTCAGGTCGACGACGGTCACCCGTGCTCCGGCACACGCATAGAGAATCGACTGCCATCCCCCCCCGGCGGCGAGACAGAGGACATCGAGCCCTTTCACGGACCCTGGCAGCCAGCCTTTCGAATCAAGCGTCAACAGCGGCTGAGCACACTCTTCATCGGTTGCGACCTTCGCGAACTGGCTCTGCGAGCGGACTAGGTCATCCCAGGCGCGCTGGTTGGCATCGCGGTAGCTGTTCATGAGCCGCTCCCCTGCTTGGGGATCCTCAGAAGCCATCGAGCCGAGCGAGAGACGGGCAGTTCTCCAGGAAGATCGGGGACAGGCAGATTGTGGCGGCGCAGAATGTTCATTGCCGCAAGATAGCCACTGCGGACGGCCCCCTCCATCGTGGCGGGCCAGCCGGTTTGGGTCCAATCGCCGGCGATTTGCAGGGACGGGATGGCCGTTTGCTGGGGGGGACGCCATTGATCGATCCCCGGTGTCGCGGAGAAGACGGCTCGGCGCTCTGTGACCATTCGTGAATGGACAAGCGTCGCGCTCTTGGTCGCCGGCCAGATCTGTCTGAGTTCGTTGGCGACCTGTGCGATGACGGACTCACTCCCCTGTCCTTCCAAATTGCGGCTGGCACTCATCACGACCTGATAGAGACAAGCGGTCTGACCATTGAGACTTCGCTCGCCCCGGTTGAACACCCAGTGTCCAAGACGCCCAATGAGGACGGCGTGGGGAAGGTCCATGATCGGCCGATCAAACCAGAAATGGACACTCGTAATGGGAGCCGACTCGATCTGTTGGACCTGCTGGAGTAAGCCTTGAAATTCGGGCAGCTGGCCCACGAGTCGAGGGATACGATGATGGGGCACCGCACAAACGACATTGCTGGCTGTGATTGCCTCACCATCACGCAAACGCAGTTCGATCTTGTGACCACTCGTTTGCTGAAGGTGTTCGACGGCGGCATTCAAACGGACCTGAATCGCCATCTCTTCCAGTGCATGCAGTGTCCTTTCCGAATACAGTTCATCGAGGTCGATGGTCGGGATTTCCACTTTCCAGCCGTCGCGATGAGCGAGGAATCCATCGGTGAAGACCTTCTGGGCATACGCTGCATCAATCCTGTCGATGGACTCACTCAACGCGGAGATCAAAACCACTTCCCAGACGTTGTGAATCAAGTTCTCCGTCTGATGGTGTTCTTTCAGCCAAGTGAGCAGATTCACCCCTCGCAGGCTCTTCCGCTCAGTTCTGGCCATCTGTTTCACGGCACTCGCGAAGTGCCGTTTTTCGTTCCAGGTGATGTACGGCAGCCGGGCGAAGGCCCCGCTCAGGTGGAGCGGAGCAGGAAGAGGCAATGCGGAAAATGGCGTGATGCGACCATCGGGTGCGACGAAATAGAGTTTGTCGACGGTCTCAAACGCATCTCGGATTCCCAGAGATTCGCACAGATGGCGGAGTTGGGTGCAGCAGCCCATGCTCACGTGCTGGCAGTTGTCGATCGTCTCGCCGGTCTGGGCATCCACGTAAGACGTCGCCCGTCCCCCGAGTCGCTGCCGCGATTCCAACAACGTAACGGGACATCCCGCCTGTCGGCACAGCACCGCCGCCGCGATCCCGGCCAGCCCTCCCCCTACGATGGCGACCGTTTGGTCTGACGAATTGTCTTGTTTTTCTTCAACCATAGTGTTGTGAGTGTGGTGATCCTGTGTCTCTCAAGGAACCCTCGGCAGACGACTACGTTGAGGGCGGTTCCGCAGTGTCGTTTGCCGAGGCCTCTTCTCGTACCTGCATCTCCAACGGGATTCCCAGGATCCATGCCATGAACTTGAGATAAAAGAAGCTGAGCGGCAATTGAATGAACAGGTTCAGAACCATGAGTACGAAACACGCAGCGCAGGCGGCGACGAACATTAGCCCGGCAAGGAGTGGGCCTCGTTTGTCCCATTCCTCGGGGATGTGCATGACCATCCAGGGGATGCACATCGCCAAAGGGAGCAACTGAATCCAAACGATCTGCCAGAGATTCAGCAGTCGTGTGAGCGTGGCGACTTTTCGTTCCATGTCCCACAGTTCCTCGACGGAAAGTCGTGGGTCTGTGCTTGTGTCGGCTGCGAGTTCTTCTCGGCATCGTTCGAGATTGTCAGGAACAGACAACTCCAATTCCCGGGCATCAGCGACCTCGTGGAGGTACTCCTTCGATAAGGTCTCCTGCGACGCGAAGAGTCTCGTCCAGGATTGCCGCAAAAATTGGAAAACTGATGACGGAGGGGGATCAGGCACGGCACTGGCGCTGTCTTGCGGAAAGTGGAGATTATGCCCGGGACACTATCCCGCTCCACGTTTGTAAGCAAGGTCGTCGAGGTGCGGCCTTGTGGCACCCGACGCGGATGCGACGCGACTTCATTCGAGCGATCTCGAGGTTTCACACGGTTGCCGTCAGAAACAATTGTTCGGATTTCTCAAAACTTTGCGGGGGTGCCCGGAGGGCACCGGCTAAGGAGTGAACTGAAAACAACTGTCGATTTCCTGGAATTGCCGAACTCCTTGAGGTGTTACGAACCTCGGTGATGCGAACCGTGGGTAATTCCCTCAGTTCTCATTGAGCAGATAGAGAAAGGAACTTGTGATAAGATTGCCACCATGGATTCGCAAAAGGGGCGAGAGGTGATCAACAGGGCCTTTCTGGCGGCCTTCAAGGGCCGGAGGCCCGGCAGAACGTCAGCCGGAGCCGGTAGGCTCCGGTTTCGGGACTAG
>JAGQQQ010000415.1 GCA_020426125.1 Planctomycetaceae bacterium | reverse complement strand
TCGAAATCGTCGTCGTCTTCGAACTCGTCGTCGAAATCCTCCTCCTCATCGTCATCGAAATCGTCGTCGTCTTCGAACTCGTCGAACTCTTCCTCCTCTTCGTCTGCTGCGAAAATCTCAATCGCGACAGGCTCCAGTTCATCTCCCAATGAACGGCTCTGGGAGCCCTCGTCTCGACGGGTTTTCAGGCGCTCCATTTTGGGGGGCATCATCAAGGACAGTGCAATCATTGTGGGGTGACCTTCCTCAACTCGGTCTCTTGGCTTCGTCGCGTCGGCCGGCTCGATGCATTTGCTGAGAGAGTCGATCGAATGACAACGTTTCCGTGCTGAACTTTTCGTTATTTACGCGGGTCGATAATTGATAAATCTTCGGATGTCAAGCGGGACCAGACCAGTTTTTCCCAAAGATTCCTCGCGTGTGGCGACCCCAGTCCGGCGCGACAAACCTCACCCGGTTTCATTGCTCCGGAATGAGACTTCTCCGAAACCTGCCCCGCCAATCTTGCAGGTGACTTTCTCTGCGTGTACTTTCCGTAACTATGAGCACTCCATCTACACCGCATCCTGACGACGACCTGGAACACCTCGCACATGATCTGTTGGGGGTCGACCTCAATTCCACGGACGATGACGACGAACCTTTAGAGGTCGACGGACTCGGACTGGACGACTTGGGGTTTGGCGGAGCGGTGGACGAGGAGTCGGAAGAAGACATCGTCGAAGAGGCGGCCGAGACCGAGGCTCAAGACCTTTCATCCGCTGAAGAGGATGAGGATCCGGTCGCGTGGATTGTGAAGGCCGCCAAAACCGCTCCTGCGCCGGCCGTCGATGAGGACGATGATTGGGATGATGATTTCGGCGCCGGCCTCGTCGGGGACGAAGAAGACGATTTCGATGATTGGCCCGAGGACGACGATGACGAGTTGGAAGCGGTTGAGGAAGACGCCGCTGGAGGCGACTCTCTCGAGGAAGAAGACGAAGAAGAAGACGAACTCGTAGCGGAGAAAGATGAGTACTGGGATGCGCTCGAGCAATGGGAGGATCCCGATAAACTCAACGATGTGTCCGAGGAAGCACGTCCCAAGGCTGTTGGTCGGGGAAGAAAGCCATCCGACGGCCGTAAGAAGAAATCCCGTGAGGACCGTAAGCCGTCGAGAAAAGCCTCATCCGAACCACCGAACCGAAGGCCTACGAAAAAACGGAAGCCACAACAGCCAGCTGCGGAGTTGGAGGATGATGGTTTTGGTTCGGGCCTGATTGAAGATGATCGCATCGATGATGACGATTTGATCGATGACATCGATGAGTTGGAAGACGAAGAGTTCGTCGATGAGATTATGGACGAACTCGACGAAGACGCGGATGACGAGGCGGGTCTCGAAGATGAAGAGGATTTCGACGACGACTTCGGAGCGGGTCTGGATGTCGAACCGAAGCCCAAACGCCGTCCAAAACGCCGGGCTCCCTCGAAGAAACGGGCTCGTCCCGTCGAGAAACCGGTCAAGGAAGAAGCCAAACAGCGGAAGTCAAGAGATCGGTCGAAGCCTAAACCAGAGAAAGCGGTCCGGGAGAAGCCGGTTGCCGCCGAGAAAGATCAACAGGTCGCCAAGCCGGACCGATATGCGGGGATCCCCTCTTGGGAATTCGCCATTTCGCTGCTCTCGCTAAAGCAGCCCAAACCGGGAGGCTCTCGGCGGTCTGGTTCCGGTGGGCGCGGTCGAGGGGGCGGGAGCGGGAATCGGCGAGGGGGACGTTCAAACTGATTTCCCACTGAAGAACAGGGTTGGTCAAGCCCTCAGAAGAGCGTCGTCCGGGGGGGAAATGCCTCTCCGCGAGAAGCATTCGATCGGTCGCTAGCTCGGCGCCGTCCTAATTTCCTGCGACAGCAGCGAGAGCAATCCCAGTCCGTAAAAGGTGTACTCCACGTCTGCGTTCTCATCCCAGGTTGCGGCACGGAATCCGCCTGTTGGAAACTCCAACTGGGTTGTGAGCCAAGGAAGAATGCGGTCAGGCTGAAATGTTCGAGGGAGGCGGAGGTGCTCCGTTGTTAAAACAACGGTAAATGTCGACAGACTGTCCGCAAACGGCACCCGAGAGTTGGCTTGAAACCCGCCTTCGTCGCTGAGGACATCTCGGTAAAAACCGGTGATGTCGCTTCTGATTTCCTCGTCAACGGAGTCCAATTCCGCGAGGATGGTCGCCGCTGCCGCCGTGGGGTTCGTGCCGCTCCGTTTCATCGGACTGATTTCGACAAAACCCCCATCATCACGCTGGCGATCATAAACAAATTGGATGAGTGCATTCGTTCGGGGAGGATTGCGAAACAACAGCTGATAGGTCAGAAGAACCAGAAACGAGTGGTACATGCTTCCGGAAGCCCCTTTCGGAGACTTGGCGTACCCTCCATCGGCGGTGCGGACTCCTTCCAGTTTGGCCGCGATTTCATCAGCCCATCCATCGGGCTCGTCCGCGAGAATGTCAACGCCGCTCGTCAGCTGAACGGCCAACCCCGTCGCCAGCCAGTTCATGAGGTCGATGACGTTCAGCGTTCTCCAATCGTGCCGACCAAGGTACTCCCCGACCCGGACAGACGTCTTACGATCGAGTGCTCCCAACATCATCAGGGAACGAGCGGCGAAGCTGGTGTAATAAAGATCGGAATCCCCTTCGCGGCCGCGAAAACCCCCATCCTCTGTTTGATGGGCCAGCACAAAGTCTCGATGGCGGCCTCGGCGGTCCTCGTCGAGGAACACCAGCCCATTCGTCAGGCGATTCGCCAGCCAGACTAGAAACGGCGTGGGGGACGAAGACATGTCAGACAGATCATTTCCGGGACGACTCGGCACTCGCAAACCGGTTTTGTCAGTTAATCAGGGAGAGGAATGGTCCACCGGACTCGGAAAACACTGATCCGAAGGCCTGTTTGGCAAGGCCTCCCAATCGCGAAACACCGGCACGAAATGGATCACGACACCCGCTGAGGCGCTCCCCAGAATCACGCCAAAACAGTCGGCCAACCAGTCCACGACATCCGGTGTCCGCCCGACCGGGCCTTGCAGGATTTCATCCAGTCCCGCGAAGACCAGCAACGCGAAGACGATTGGCATGACGAGATTCAACGAAAGGGGTTTCCAGGCGAAGGAAGCCATCGCCAGGAATGCCAATCCAAAGTACGCCCCCACATGAAACGCCTTGTCCCAAGACGAGACCGTCGCCGCAGCCGACGCAGGGATCGGAATGTGTGTCAAGGTGAACAGTGCGGCGGCGTAGCACACAAAGGTCATGCGGATGACGGAAGTGATAACCACTCCCCACTGACGCCAATTCATGCAACCACCGAGAACCTTTGACTCGACCACGTCTGAGTTGACCTTGGAACATTGAACGCCATGAATCGCACTCCGATGAGTCGATTCCAATCAGGGCACGAATCTTCCCATCGATTCACGGACCGCCTATTCGACATAGGGGGTCTTGAGCCGATGCTGAGGATTCTTCTCCAGATACGCTTCCACCCGTTCCCGTCGCGAAATCGCTTGAGGTAGGAATTCGATCGCCTGCTTGAGACGATCATTGGGCTCGGCGCAGCTGAATCTCAGGAATCCCTGCCCCGCCTCACCGAAGCACTCGCCTCCGAGACAGGCCACTCCGAAGTTGTCATCCGCCCCCTCCAAAAGGTACAGCGCGAATCCATGGCTCGTGATCCCGAGTTGATTGCACACCTTGGCTATCTTGGGGAAGACATAGAATGTCGCGGTCGGATCGAGCGTGTGGAATCCATCGATCGTATTGAGCCCATTCGCGAGGAGTTCGACTTTCTCGCGAAACAGTTTCATCTGCGAATCCCGGTCCCCGTGGTCCTTCTTCAGTGCCTGAGTCCCCGCGATCTGCACAATCGGGGGAGTGCAGGAGAGCGTCGTATTGATCATTTTCCCGATCGAGTCCGCAATCGGCTTTGCGGTCACGGCAAATCCCAGTCGCCAGCCGCTCATGCTGTAGGACTTGCTAAAGGTATACGCCGCAACACACTGCTCCATCATCCCCGGTTGCTCAAGCAGTGAGTGGTGCCGACCCTTCCAGACCATGTGGCAATACGGCTCGTCGCTGAAGACCGCGACATCCTTGCCCCGGATCAGATCGGCAATATTGCGAAGATCCTCTTGCGTGGTCACGCCCCCCGTCGGATTGTGAGGGGAGTTCATCAGGATGGCCTTAGGCGAAGGATGGTCGCTCAGAAACTTCTCAATTTGATCCACATCCGGTCGGAACTCCTGTTCCTGCTTCAAGGGAGCGAAGACCGGCTGGGCTCCTCGTCTCAGAATGTTTGGCAGATACGTCGGAAAGTAGGGACTGAACACTAGGACCTGATCGCCCGGATTGAGAAAAGCCTCACAAAAGAACTGTTCAAACACTTTCGCGCCCGGCCCGACGATCACATTTTCCGCCTGGGCGGGGATTTGAAACTCCCCTGAAACGAATTCGGCCGCCGCCTGCCGAAATTCCGGCAATCCCGGAGAAGGGCAATAGTGTGTCTGATTATCCTGTATCGCAGCGATCCCTGCTGACTTCGCAGACGGAGTGCTTTCAAACGGACTATCCCCAATCTCCAGTTCCACAACGTCCTTACCCTGGCTTTTCAACTGTTTGGCGACCGCCAGCACGGTAAACGCCGTTTCCACGGTCAACGACTGGGCGAAGGTACTAAGCGTTGCAGACACAAGGGATTCCTTACAACAAGATGGGAAAATGGCGACTTTCCAACGAATCTCGTACGCCAAGGGTGAGGAAACTCCGCACAGCCATCGGGCGATTCGTCGACAACGGCCGTCACAGCCGACTCAACAGATTCTTCACCCAGTGTATCAGGTTCCCCCGGACGAATTCGACAGTTCCGGTCGAGGCAGGTCAAGCACACGGGTTTTCCCCTTTTCGCGAAAAGATTCGGTCGTTCCATCGCCAGCGGAACTCGGCTCCCGTCCCACCTTCTGTCGATCAGTTGCTTGGTGAAATCGGGGTGAGATGGCAACTCCGAACAACGTGATCGCCGGGAAATCAGGAACAACCTTGGCGTGGTGACACGCCAACCAGAAGGCCTGAGACTCCCTGGAGTTTCCCTTGGTGTGTTCCCGAAACGGGACGCCAAAGAAGGCGTTCCGACACCCAGAACGCTGCTGACTGGGCGCGTCCTTTCAGGCAGAGCGGATTTCGTGGTGCGTCCCGTCATAGGACATCACCGTGAGTTGATCGTCGACCACAGTCTCGATGTGCACGGGCCGGCCCCAGATCCGTTGCAGGTTTGCCAAAGAATCGTTGGCATAGTCCTGTTTCAACTCCACCCCCTGAAAATCATGTCTCAGGTAGAGTTCCCCCCGATTGCGGTAATTGCCGTCCTGCACATAGATAAACGGCCGGCCGTGATTCGTCAGGGACTTGAGAAGTTGCTGCTTCACCGCTTGAAATTCACGGGAAGCGATCTCGTAGTTCCCGGATGAGTCGTTGTAGGCGAACATGAACATCTTGTGTTTGCGGCAGAATTCCTCTGTAAAAAAGGTGTCAATGAACGTGACATCGTTGTGAATCCTGCGAATCTCAAAGATTTTATCTCGGCCTAACCCGAGTTGTTTATCCCAATGTTTCCGTTCATAGTCGTCGTTGCACTCCTCCCACTCGGCTCCGAACTGGCCCTTGTTCCAACGTTCCTCGATATCGCGAAACAGTTCGATCCCGATCTTGTAGGGATTTAACCGCTGTGGACTCATCGCCATGGTTCCGGAATGGTGGTCCGCGTAGTCGATCACTTCGGCGTCGGTGAGGCCGTGGCGTGTCATGATGGTGGAATGCCAGTAACTGGCCCAACCTTCATTCATGATTTTCGTTTGTCCCTGGGGAGCGAAGTAATAGGCCTCGTCACGAATCATGGCGAGGATGTCATGCTGCCACTCGCGAAGCGGTGCATACCGGAGCAGGAATTTGAGGACATCGCGCTGAGGGCGTTCCGGAAAGGACCTCGTGGCGGTCTCCGCTTCTTCCTTCTCTCGGCGCCGCTGGCGTTCCCGTTCGAGGACTTCCGGAGGATTAACGAAGGAATCCATGTACTCTTTGGCAAGGAACTTTCCAGGTTCCCGATCGAATGACAGGGCCGAATCCCGTTCCTCTTTGCTTTGTTCAGACTTTTTCTCTGGACGTTTGGGCTTGGCTTCCCGCTGAATATGAGGAGCGTGCGGATCGATGAGATTTTCCAGGGAGAGGCAAGCGTCAATAAACCGTTCGACCGTTTCGTAACCATATCGATCAATGTAACGGTTCACGCGAGACGCATGGTTGGCCATCTGGTCCAACATCTTGCGATTGGTTGGCGCGAACCACGCATTGTTTTTGAAGAAGTCGCAGTGTCCGTACACATG
>JAGQQQ010000414.1 GCA_020426125.1 Planctomycetaceae bacterium | reverse complement strand
GGAAGATTTGGAGTGCGGTGACTCGTCACCGCTTTCCTTTTGGCGTAGCTTGGATTCATGAATGACGTCAGTCTTACGATCCGCCCTTTCCGTTGAGAGAAAGCTCCGACGAGTCGGAGCACTCCAAAGGGGGATGTCCGCCTTCTCAACCTTTGTCGAGTTGTTGGGAATTCCAGCCGCGCTCGAAAAGTGCATGCAAATCGGTACGCAGGACTCCAATTCGACGGAGTTTCAATCCAGGGAGCAGGAAATGTTTCGGGACTTTCCCAGCATGAGTTTTCAAGGACGGATCGGCGACATTGGACGCATGCTGTTGATCGTTGCGGCTGCTCTGGGGACACCCGTATGGGGCGACGAGGCGGCGGCACAATCGTCGACGTTCACTGCGACGGACTCGCTGTCGATTGCGGCTGACACTTCCGAAGATGCCCGGGAATGTTTGCAGAGCTTTCAATGGGAAGCACGGGAGTTTGCCGTCACGTTGGAAGTGGCCGAGGAGGGCAGGGGAGAGGCCTTGGTTCGGTTTCCCTCCCCGTTGCCCGTGGGGGATGAGTCAAATGATCTCGTCGCGATGGAGTGGTATCCCGCTCAGAACCTCCCTGAGAATGAGAAAACCGCGCCCGCCGTCGTCGTGGTCCATGAGTCGGGGAAAGGGATGACCGTCGGCCGGTTGATGGCACGCGGATTCAGTGCCCGGGGCGTGCAAGCCTTTATGATCCAGCTGCCGTATTATGGCGTCCGACGCCAGCGCCGCGAGGATGTCGGGGCCGAACAGATCTTCGCAGTGATGAAACAGGCGGTGGGAGACGTCCGACGGGCTCGCGACGCCGTGGCTGTTTTGCCGGGGGTTGATGGCAGCCGGGTCTCTGTGCAGGGGACCAGTCTGGGCGGGTTTGTGGCATCCGTCGCGGCGGCGCTAGACGAGGGGTTCGACCAGACCTTTCTGCTGCTGTCGGGAGGCGACCTGTTTGGGATCGTGGCCAACGGAGCCAAAGACGCCGCCAAAGTCCGCGAGAAACTGTTGGAGTCGGGACTGACGATGGACCAACTCCAGGAGTTGGCGCGGCAGATCGAACCGAACCGCGTTGCCCATCGGCTTCCCCCAGACCGGACATGGCTCTACTCCGGGAATCAAGATATGGTCGTCCCAATTGAGAATGCCTTGTCGCTCGCCCGGTCGGCCAAGCTCGACTTTACGCATCACATTCGGATGCCCGCCAATCATTACTCCGGGATCGTCTTTCTCCCGATGATTCTGGATCACATCGCCGCGAAGTGCCGGGGGGAAATGGGTGCCGTGAATCCATTTCAGTTCCCGGATGAGTGACAACCCGCCATACTGCGATGGTCGGCAGTGGCCCCAACAGGGCACTGGCCAAACAAATTGAATTTTCGCGACACCGTTTCAACGAACATCCCCGAGACGCATCTTCGACTTCCAGCAGTGTGTCTCGCATCCGGACGCCGTTCTTATGCTCGATCCGAATCAGATCAACGTCATCCTCGCGACGGACTGCGGCAGCACGACGACCAAAGCGATTCTGATCGAAAAGGTCAACGGTGAGTACCGGCAAACGTATCGCGGAGAAGCACCCACGACCGTCGAGGAACCGGTCGCGGATGTGACGGTCGGCGTGCTGAACGCCGCAACGGAAGTCGGTGAGTTGGCCGGACGACGACTCGTCGATGACAACGGTCAAATCATCCGTCCTGCGAATGGCAACGAAGGCTGCGACATTTATATCTCGACGTCGAGCGCGGGGGGCGGGTTGCAGATTCTTGTGACCGGCGTTGTCCGTGAGATGTCCGCTGCCAGTGCGGAACGGGCCGCGCTCGGGGCCGGTGCGATTGTGCTCGATCTGATTGCCTCGAATGACCGCCGCCGACCGCATGAGAAGATTCAACGGATCCGGGAACTCCGCCCCGACATGGTGGTCATGGCCGGTGGCACCGATGGCGGAACTGTGAAACATGTCGTTCAGATCGCGGAACTGATCGCCCCCGCGAAGCCGCGGCCCCGTTTTGGCAGCAACTACCAGATGCCGGTGATCTATGCCGGCAACGCGGAGGCGGCGGACGAAGTCAGCCATACGTTCGACGACAGTGTGGCCCTGTCCGTCGTGGAGAATGTACGGCCGATTCTCGAACGGGAAAACCTCGAACCGGCCAGAGACAAGATCCACGATCTGTTTCTGGAACATGTGATGGCCCATGCTCCGGGATACGATCGGCTGATCGCGATGACGGACGCGCCCATTATGCCGACGCCGGGAGCGGTCGGGGATATTCTGCAACAGATCGCCAAAGCCCGGGGAATCAACTGCGTCGGCGTCGACATTGGCGGAGCGACGACAGATGTCTTCAGTGTCTTCGACGGCCCCGATGGCAAACCGGTGTTCAACCGGACGGTGAGCGCCAATTTGGGGATGAGCTATTCCATCTCCAATGTGTGTGCCGAAGCGGGCATGGCCAACGTGCTTCGCTGGGTCAAAACGGACATGGACGAACGCGAACTCCGCAATCGTGTGAAGAACAAAATGATCCGTCCGACGACCATTCCCCAGACGCTAGAAGCATTGGAGTTTGAACAAGCCGTCGCCCGCGAAGCGTTGCGACTCGCCTATCAACAACACAAGGAGTTCGCGACCACGTTGAAGGGCGTGCAGCAACAGCGAACAGTGGGCGACACGTTTTCCCAGCAGACGAGCGGGCAATCGATCGTCGACAATATGAAACTGAATCTGCTCGTCGCCTCGGGAGGAGTATTGTCACACGCTCCGAAGATGGAACAGACGGCGATGATGCTGATCGATGCCTTTGAGCCGGAAGGGATCACGGAACTTGCCAAAGACAGCATTTTCATGATGCCCCATTTGGGGGTGCTGGCGTCGGTTCATCCCGAGGCCGCGATGCAGGTGTTCGAACGGGACTGCCTGATCTACCTCGGAACCTGCATCGCCACGAAAGGGACGGGAAAACCGGGGCGAGCCTGTTTCCGGTATTCCTTCACCGGCGCGAACCTGAAGGAGTCGGGCGAGGTCCAGGTGGGAGAACTGAAAACACTCCCATTGGGAATCGGGGAAACGGCCGAGGTCCGCTTGGAGCCGGCTCGCGGCTTCGATCTGGGGGCCGGCCCGGGGCAACCCCTGTCAGCCACAGTCCGTGGCGGAACAGTCGGAATCCTCCTCGATGGTCGGGGACGTCCGCTCTGGCCAACCTCGGCCTGACTTCATTGAGACGTCATTACGTGCTGTGGGTATTGATCTTGCGGAGAATCTGTGTTGCCTCACGAAAGATTTCCTCAGTTTCGAAACTTTTCAGAAAAGTCACTTGTTTGCTGTTCCACCGACCAATCGGGACGTAAAATATCTCCTGTTCGGCCTCAACCTGAACGATTTGAAGTATCCGAAGCACAGTGATTTTTAGGACAGAGTTCCATAGTGCGAATGCTCGTCCATCCGAAATTCAACGATTGAAGGAAACGCGGCTGAGACGGCCGCTGGTCACCAGTCAGTAGTGTTGCCCTATTGAGATTTCTCACAGGAAGATTTTTCACCGCGTTGAGATTTTCCCAAAGGCAGATTCCTGGGTAGGAATCATCCTTGGCAACCATCCCTGCGAGAGACCCCCGTCAAAAGATGAACGTACAACATTATTCCTGCGAGAACTGCTGCTCGTTGTTGTTCGAAGTTCTTTTCCTGAAATTCCCTTCTCAAAATCGATCCTGTGCCTTTCTTCCCGGCGAATTGAATGCCAACTGCTTCCGCGACCATCCCGTTGTCCTTTCCCGATGAGGCCAGACTGCTGTTTGGGCCGGCGGATTCGCATGTGCGCCGTATTCGCGAGGCCAATGGAGCCAGCATCGTCCTGCGTGGCGATACGATTGTGATAGAAGGCGAAGAACCGGCCGTTCAGAAAACGTCGAAGCTGTTCGAACGGATGCGGTCGATCTTGCGTCGAGACGGTGTCATCCATGACGAGGCCCTGTCCCGATTGCTCGACAGTCGCCCGGCATCGCACTCAAGCGCAGCTGAGTCGATCGATCTGTTCGAAAAGGCGAAGCGGATCCGTCCCCGGACTCCCGGCCAGGCTCGCTATGTCGAATCGATTCGAAAGAACGACCTCGTATTCTGCAAAGGCCCCGCTGGTTGCGGCAAAACCTACCTCGCTGTGGCGATGGCGGTCAACGCACTCCGGTCGGAATCGGTGCGTAAGATCGTGCTCGTCCGGCCAGCGGTGGAGGCGGGGGAAAAGCTTGGGTTTCTTCCCGGGGATTTGCTGGCAAAGGTCAACCCGTTCTTGCGGCCGCTGCTTGATGCCATGAACGACATGCTCAACTATGAGCAGGTCCGCCTGTATATGGAAAATGACGTCGTCGAGATTGTGCCGCTGGCATTCATGCGAGGGCGGACATTGAATGAGACCTTCATCATTCTCGACGAAGCTCAGAACACCACGCACACCCAGATGAAGATGTTCCTGACTCGAATGGGCGAAGGATCCAAAATCGTGGTCACAGGGGACGCGACCCAAACCGATTTGCCACACGATGTGACCTCCGGACTCAATGATGCGATCGCCCGTTTGCACGGCATTCAAGGCGTCGATGTTGTGGAACTATCGGGAGAAGACATCGTGCGACACCGACTGGTCCGCGAGATCGTGAAGGCCTACGACGAGGGACCCCATACGATTCGAAAAGGCTAAGGAATGCCCGATGAATAGGACGTCCGTTATCGCGACGAGTGGGGAGTAGCGAGGAAAAACAGATGGAAGCAAACGATTGTCGAGAAGCCAGTTTTTATCCCCGATCGACTACCCACGATGTGGCTTCGTAGAAGACGGGCTCGCCTCAACAAGTTTGGCGATTCAGAGAAGACGGCTTTCATTTTCAGGTCAGCACTAACAAAGAGGATGAGCGTTCGCGGGGAACTGCCCCGCGATCCATGACACCATGTTCGGATTCGGACATAAACATAGCCGGGTGGCACGATCCGTCGCGATGCGGCGGCCGGAGACCGTTAGGACCAGGATCGGACGTTTCGTCAAGAATCGAGGGCTTCAGCTGCGGTTGAGCATCGTTTTTCTGTCGATGCTTCTGTTGTTGCTCGCGCTCCAAAGCTGGCGGGCTCCGTTTCCATTTCGCCAAGGGGATTACATTCCCCATGGCATCAC
Organism: Planctomycetaceae bacterium; assembly: GCA_020426125.1. Lineage (GTDB taxonomy): Bacteria > Planctomycetota > Planctomycetia > Planctomycetales > Planctomycetaceae > HKST-UBA70. The sequence goes on along the minus strand of JAGQQQ010000414.1, from coordinate 23,425 downwards.
CGCCAAACTTGAGTTTGAGCGAATCGACAAAGAGGAAACGGAAAAGGCTCAAATTCTCGCTGAGAGCTCGGTGCCGTATTGGTTCCGTCATGATTCCGGAAACCTGGATTCACTGCCCGAAGAGTTGCGGGCCTCTCTGGGCGACATTGCCAGGGCGGATTCCATCGAGAAATTAGGGGATGAAACCAGACGGGACTTTGGACTTTCAAACGCGATTCCCGTTGGCCTGCGCGCCGAAGAAGCCGCTCAGAGGTTTGGAACCGACAAACCGGACGAACGGTTTCGAGAACTCCGTGAGGCGGTCGTTGGTCAGGACATGGCGATGGCCCAAGTTCGGATTCAGGCCTTAGTTGATGACTTCGGCAAATTTATCGAGCCGCTCAACAAGATCGGCGTGATCGATCCGGAAACGGTGAAACGGCTGGAGATCACACCCGACAAGCGGATTCTGGTCATGGATGAGGATGTGACCGAAAGAGAAGGACGGGCGATGTTGCTCCCGAATGTCCGACTCCAGGATCAGCTCAATGATGCTGGCGTTCTGGGGATCCGGTGGGAGGAGTTTCCGACGCTGACGAAGGAAATCCGCCCAGCGATCTCGCACTGGCTCTACCGCCGTGCGCAGCCAACGCTTCGCTATGACCAGAACGCCACTCAGCTCGCAAAAGCCGAAGCACGTGACTCCGTGGACGTTCGCATGAAGCGATATCTCAAAGACGATATTTTGGTCAATTCGCAGACGCACCTCAAAGCCGACGATCTCGAACTCCTGCGAGATGAATATCAGGCGGCCGAAGCGACGATTCCCTGGACCTCCCGGCTGAGCCGAATGGCGATCGTCTTCGCTCTGCTCCTGGTGCTGACTTGGCTCAATGGATTCTATATCGTTCTCAACGAACCAAAGATTGCCACCGATGTCGGCCGTCTGGTCCTGTACTTGAGTGCGATCGTTTTCACCGCGTTCATTGCTCGGCTGGGATCGTTTGACCCGCTCCGTGCGGAAATCATTCCCTTGCTGACGATCTCACTCCTGATCGGTGTCGCCTATAATCAACTGTTAGCGACTCTGACTGCCTTTACGCTGACATTGCTCCTCACGATGTCAACCACGGGGCGCCTCGATCACTTCCTTGTGCTCCTCGCGACTCAGACGGCTGGCATTATCCCTCTGCGAAAAGTCTCGACACGCACCACGTTGATTAAGGTGAGCTTCTTCTCCGCGATCACCTTCTTCGCGGTGAGTTGTGGAGCCGCGGTTGTGGAAACACAATCGCTTCAGGAGGTCTGGGACAACACCAACTTCCTGGTGATGAGCGCCAAAGGAGCGGCCATGTGCCTCGTCGCCGGTTATCTCGTTGCGGGGACCTTGCCGTTCGTCGAACAGGCGTTCGGTGTGGTCACAGACATGACACTGCTGGAACTGAGTGACCCGTCTCATCCACTGCTCAAAGATCTCGTTCGACTGGCGCCGGGGACGCACAACCATTCCATGTCGGTCGCCAGTATCGCCGAGACGGCGGCCGAAAAAATCGGGGGAAATGGCTTGCTCATCCGCGTCGGGGCGTACTTCCACGACATCGGGAAGATGCTCAAGCCACAGTATTTCATCGAGAATCTTCAGGAAGGGGGCGTGAGTCGGCATACACAGCTCAACCCGGCGATGAGTACGCTGATCATTATCGGCCACGTCAAAGATGGCGTCGATCTCGCCGAGCAGTACAACCTGCCACAGCCGATCATTGACTTAATTGAACAGCACCACGGCACCACCCTCGTGGAATACTTCTATCGTGAAGCGACCAAGCAGGTGGAATGTCAGCCGGACCATCGCACGGACGCAGAGGAATCTTCTTTCCGATATCCAGGTCCCAAACCTCAGACCAAGGAAGCGGCTGTTTTAATGGTCGCCGATGCCTGCGAGAGCGCATGCCGGACGCTGACCGAACCGACGCCAAAACGTATTGAATCCCTCGTCAACAGCATCGCGATGCGCCGACTCCTTGACGGCCAGTTTGATGAATGCGACTTGAAAATGTCGGATCTTCACATCGTGGAAGAGTCGATCGTAAAGTCCTTGATCGCTGTCTACCACGGACGAATCCGTTATCCGGACGCCAGGTCGGCCTGAACACACTCTGTCGGAGCAAGCGGTTTCTCACATGATAGCCAAGAAAGTCTCGGAAGGGAGCGGAGTCCTCTCCCTACTTGTCTGACCTCATGCGGCTCCGCGGCCGTCCAAGTTGATTGGGGCCAGCCCTCAAGCGACGGGATCGTCGAACGGATTTCGCTCCGATGGTTCGCGACCCGATTCCTCAACCCGGCTGTCCAAGAGACGAGGTTCGACCTTTTTGTCCTTGAAATATCCCGGTGACCCATTTCCCCAATTGTCTCGTCTTACAGCGTCCGCATGGCGTCGCTCCAAGAGATCAGACTCAACGGGAACAAGCCACTCGCTCATGTCCCCGGGATCAAGACCGTCGATTTGATTCCTGGACGGCCCCACAGACATCTCCACGATGCGTGCGTCTCTCCAAGGCTCGATATCGATACGCTTTCAGAACGATCGGAGAGACGCGATTCAAAATCGGACGGTTTTACGTCCGTCTGATCAAAACGCGAAGTCTTGAATAATGGCGTGTGTGATTTTTCCACAGTGATTGCAGAGAACCAACGACATCATTGGTCCATGAATCAGCCCATCATTGTTGATCTCGCTGGGCATGGAGTCGGCTAACGGATACGTCAATACGGTTTGGTTTTCGTTGACTCTCTCTCCCCGCAGGGAACGGCAATTGGCGAATTCCCTTTGATAGGTTTCCGTGCCCTTTCCAAGGATCGCACCAGAAACGATGTCGTGAAAGATGCGTTCGCAATATGGGCCCAGTCGATCTGTTTGAACTTGGGATGCGATTTCCTGATCCACTTGTAGCGAAGTGTCATGTTGAGAACACCCTCGCTCGCACCCAGTGCGGGAATCCAACAGCGAGATGAAAGTGACGAATATGACGGAACCGAAGACAGCGCTGACTGCGATCGCACTGGGAAGATTGTTTCCGAATCGAAGTGTCACAACTTGTCATCTCGCGATGATAGGATGCCGTCTCACGGGAAGATCGCATGTGATCCCATTGTGAAAGCGAACGGGAAGTTTGCTGGAAAATGGCCGACTTTTATTGCGCGACCGTTGATCAACTACTCCGCTTCGCGGAGCACGTCGTCGGACATCTTGTCCGGTTCACTCGCGGTCTCGGCGGACGACGCGGCTTTGTTGACGGACGTCCCGGGCTTCAGTTGGGGGCCTTTGCGATGGGTGTCCAAGATCTCCTGGAGTTGTTCCGCACTCATCGTTTCCTTGTCGATAAGTTCCTTCGTGAGATGATCGAGGACTTCCCGACGAGTGACGATGATCTCCCGGGCGACTTCCATGCATTCATCAATGATGCGACGGACCTCCAGGTCAATCTCGCGAAGCGTGTGCTCACTGTGGTAATAATCTCCTGAGCCCTGAGAGGACCCGCGAAGGAAGGGGGAACGCTTTGACTCGCGGTAATTGACTCGCCCCAGTTTGGGACTCATGCCGAATTCCATCACCATGCGCCGGGCCAGTTCGGTCGCCTGTTCCAGGTCGTTCTGCGCACCGGTCGAAGTTTCCTCAAAGACTTCATCCTCGGCGGCGATCCCTCCCAGGGCGACGCAAATTCGGTTCCGAAGTTCCGATTGTGTGACGAGGTGGCGGTCATCGTTCGGTCGTTGAAGGACGTATCCCAAAGCTCCGAATCCGCGCGGGATAATCGAGATCTTGTGGACGGGATCCGTGTGCGGCAGACTGCAGGCGACGAGGGCGTGACCTGACTCGTGAAAGGCAACTCGCTGTTTTTCATCCTCTTGGATAATCTTCGAGGACTTTTCGAGGCCGGCGACGACTCGTTCGATGGCTTCCTCGAATTCGACCATCGACACGGCCGGTTTGTTTGCCCGTGCTGCCAGGAGTGCGGCTTCGTTGACGAGGCTGGCCAAATCGGCCCCAACAAACCCGGGAGTGAGCTTCGCGATCCGGGTGAGGTCGACGTTTTCGTCCATCTTGATTTTCTTCGAATGGACTTTCAGGATTGCCTCGCGGCCTTTGAAATCGGGCCGGTCCACCAGAACATGCCGATCGAACCGTCCAGGGCGAAGGAGTGCGGGGTCGAGTGTCTCAGGGCGGTTGGTGGCACCCATGACAATGACACTTTGATCGGAGGAGAAACCGTCCATTTCCACGAGCATGGCGTTGAGGGTCTGTTCCCGTTCATCGTGTCCTCCGGGCATACCGCTGCCGCGGACTTTGCCCAGTGCGTCGAGTTCGTCAATGAAGATAATGGAGGGGGACTTCTGCGCCGCTTGGGCGAACATGTCCCGAACGCGGGCCGCGCCAACACCGACGAACATCTCGACAAAATCGGAACCTGACAGACTGAAGAACGGAACACCCGCCTCACCGGCGACCGCCTTGGCCAGGAGAGTTTTGCCGGTACCGGGTGGACCAACGAGCAGCACCCCCCGAGGGATCCTTCCGCCAAGAGCCTGATACTTGCCGGGCGTACGCAGGAACTCGACCACTTCGCGCAGTTCCTCGACCGGTTCATCGATTCCGGCGACATCATCGAATGTGATTGTGATTTCGTCTTCGGCCATCAACCGTCCCCGGCTTCGGCCGAATGACATGGCTTGGCCTGGCCCACCGATCTTTCGCAAGAACACAAAAAAGACGAGCACGACCGATGCCATTAGCAGGATGGACAGGATCGTCGACCACTCGGTCTCGGGAGACGACCCGCTGTAGTCGATCTCTTTTTCCACGAGCCGTTGTTGCAGAGATGCCAGACTCTCGGGAGGTATCCCGCCGATGGGGATCCGGTAGCGTTCGAGCGGCGTTTCGTCCGCTTTTGCGGCTTCACGGGCCTTGTCATCCTGAATTTTCTCGGGATCAGGCTTGTTCCGAAAGGTGATGAACTGCCGACTGATTTTGAATTCATGGACGTTGTCAGAAGTGAGTTCTCCTGCATTCAGTCCCTGGAGGAATTGCCCGAGTGTCATTTCATCGGCGCTGGTCTGTTCCCGGACCCAAGACCAGCCCAGAATCAACACGATGCCGCCAATGAGCAGAAACCAAAAGCTCGAACTCGAGACCTTGTCGTCTTTTTTCGGCTTCTTCAATGGATCGATCGGCCCCGGTTGCCCAGAATTCATAGGTCACTCTCAAATCAGACGGAATTTGACCAACTCACAGCAACCATAGACCGGAGTCGTCCGTTGGTCAATCATTTTGGAATTCCAGTTGGCGTGACAAGTGAAACAGATTCTTCCACTTGCAACGATTCTGCGGGGGGCCAATTGGGGGAATTGGGGGGCAGATTGTGTTGGCTACTCGCGAGGAAGTTTTGCCAGAGATTCATCGGCTCCCACAACAACCAGCACATCTCCGGGTAGGATGGTGTCCTCCGGCTTTGGCACAAATGTCCGCATGGGAGTTTCCTGATCGGGAGACGAGTTGCCGGAACCCGTCAGAGGCCGACGAATGACGACGAGATTGATATCGAACTTGTTTCGCAGAGCCAGTGAGCGAATGCTCTGCTGATAGAAGCCCGAGGGAGCGGAAAACTCCATGAGCGTGTATCCATCGGCGAGCCGGATGAAGTCCAGCAGCTGCGGATTGGCGAGTTGTCGTGCGAGATTGGATCCCGACTCCCGTTCCGGTTGAATGACCCGATTGGCTCCGATTTTGCGGAAGATCTCCGCGTGAAAGTCCGTTTGAGCGCGACAAATCACTTCCGGGATTTTCATCTCCTTCGCGATGACCGTCGTCAGTAATGCCGCTTCAAAGTTTTCTCCAATTGAGATGACACAGACGTCCACCTTGTCAATGTCCTGGCTGCGGAGGACCGCCTCGTCGGTTGAGTCGCATCGGACCGCGACGTCCACATCATCTTTGATTTCATTGACAAGCTGCCCGTTTCGGTCCACAGCAATCACTTGAACGCCGCTGGCGGACAGAAGCCGGGACAAGGCCATTCCAAACCGCCCCAAACCGATGACTGCGACTTTTCGCATGATGTTTCCTTTTCGCGGTCCCTTGAGGTCCTGAATCGATGTTGGAATTCGCCGAAGCGAACGATTTTCGAGAAATGTCCGTCATCCCAATGTGACTTTCTCAGAAGGATACTCGTATCGGATTGACGGCCCCTCTCCCGCGAGCGCCAGCAGCAATGTCAACGGCCCCACGCGACCGAGGAACATGGCGAAGATGATGACAATTCTCGAAGGAGTGGACAGCGAGGAGGTCACGGACCCCATCTCTCCGTTGTCCAACGGGATGGTTGAAGAAACACCCACTGTTCCGACGGCGCTCGCGGCTTCGAACATATGGTCAAGAAAATAGTCTGGCCGCTTCTCAAACGTGACCAGGAGCAGCGTGGTCGTCATCACCGAAATTAAGGTCACAAACAGGATCGCAAGCGCGCGGTTGAGGTTGATCGCCGGCAAGGTGCGCCCGAAGACTTCCACACGTTCACGCCCCCTCATCACGGAAATCAACCCGACAAATGTCACGGCAAAGACGGTGGTCTTCATTCCTCCGCCAGTGGAGCCCGGAGAGGCACCAATTGCCATTAGCAGAATCCCGAGAAGTTTGGTTCCGGGTTGAAGCTGGCCAAGGTCGACTGTGTTGAATCCTGCGGTTCGAAACGTGACCGACTGAAACCAGGCATCATCCCAGGCGATCCGATGGTGATCTGCGGCGGTCCGTTCAAGCAGATAAATGCCGAGCGTCCCGGCCACGAGAAGCACACCGGTTGTCACCAACACCAGTCGCGTGGTCAGTCGGATTCGTGGTCTCTTGTGAGGAAGCCGAAACGGTTCCCGATCCAGAATCCGCTGAAGCGCGATTGAGACGTATTGCTGAAGGTTATAAACCACCGCGAAGCCGAGTCCGCCCACGATGATGAGTAAAGGAATCGCATACCTCACCTGCCAGTGGTGGGCCATTCCCACGAAGCTGTCTTCGGTCAGGGCGAATCCCGCATTGCAGAAGGCGCTGACCGAATGGAAGACGCTCATGAAAACCCGCTGCCCCCAGGGGAGATCGGACCAGAGGCCCATGAGCAGGATGGCCCCGATCAGTTCTAAGAACAGGGTATACCCGAGAATCACAAAGATCAGACGACGAAGATCGCCGAGACCTTCCGTTGAGAAGAGATCTCTCAGTGTGGCGAATTCGGAAAGCCGGACATTTCGACCGGCGATTGCCGCAAAGAACGCGCCAAACGTCATGATCCCCAGACCACCCACCTGGAACAACATGAGAATGACGAGTTGCCCAACGAAGCTCCAGTAGTTGCCCGTGTGCTCGACGATGAGTCCGGTTACACACGCAGCGCTGGTGGCAGTGAAGAGAGCCGTGAGGAAGGGGGCTCCCGTGTGAGCTTCGAATTCCGATGTCTCGCGGCAAATGGGGAGCATCAGAATCCCGGTGCCGACGCTGATCAACAGAACGAATGACAGGACCAGCAAAAATGCGGGATTGATGCCTCCCGAGGAGACTCGCCGCAGTCCTGCGACAATGCCGAATGCCGAATAGGCCAGGAGAACGACTTCGGTGACTTCAATGTATCCCCACCATCGGCCTCCCCCGAAACGGGCCTCGTTCAGATCCGGAAGGATGGGCCCAATGATCGTGACCACGGCAATGCCGGCGGTCCAGACCGCGGCTGCCAGGACAGTCGCGAGATGGCGCCGCGTGAATGAGAGCTTTGCCAGGCTCCAGCGGTAACGAACTGCGATCGCGACCGTGATAATGGCCATGCAAAGCAACTGGATGGCCCCGAACTCCCAAGGGGGGATTCCGGTCCGGCGGACGCCGTGTCCCATGACCAGAGCCGTCACTCCGATGATTTGGGCCAGCGCATCAACTCGACGCAACCACCGAGCACGCTCAGGGTGCAGCGTGGGTTTCCTCATCCATTCTCGGGCAATGTCGAACTGCGGATCCATTCGCGGAGTTTACTTGCCCGAAGCCAGTGCGGCTACGCGACGGACTGATAATGCCGCGTAATGAAGTCGTTTTGAATCCAGAGCAGCTTATTGAAGGCCTGAATGGTCCGCAGCCGCGTCTCCGCATCAATCGGCCATTCGCTGATGGACTGAATCAGCGCATGCGAGATGACACCCATGAGCGCGTTCATCTGGACCAGCGGGACATTAATCTCTTTGTTGCCGGCCTGAGGAGTGTGAATCCGGCCGACGATGTCGAGGTATTGCACCATCTTGGCGTCATAAGCTCGACCGATCAGGGAGATGAAGTACCGGTTCAGATGGTCCTTCCGAAACTGGATCTGCGGATGGTCCACAGTCAAAGTGGAGAGGTCCGGAGGAGTGGGACCGTCGTAGCCGTGTTGCCGGGGAACGAAATGACGGGCCGTCGCATCGAACGAGAGGAGCCGCTCGTATGTCTGCTCCACCAACTCGGGAATCCGTGGCCCCAGATGGGGGGCGCTCGACTGAATCCGTTTGATATCGTCCGGGCCGAAGCCAATGAACTCTGCCAGGAACTCGTAACGGGCCTGCGGGTCGGTTTCCAGGGCGGATTCGTCGATATGTTTCATTGCGTTGGGAGCGGGGTTCAGGGGCAAAGGGGACGGGAACACACGAAAACGGAGCGCTGAGAATGACTCGCAGCGCTCCGTTGTTCAAGGGTCCCAATTCGCCAAAGTCCTTGGGACTCGGGCCAATGGCCTCACGATTCGGTCAAACCGTCAACTGCAATAACTCGGCGGGCGGTTCGCTTTCGATGACTTTCAAATCGAAGGTGTCCTGCAGGATCTGGAAGACATTCGGGGTGATGAAGGCCGGAGGAACGGGACCGACGCGGATTCCCTTGACGTCGAGTGCGAGTAGCGTCAGCAAGACGGCCACGGCTTTCTGTTCGAACCAGGAGAGTACAATCTCCAAAGGCAAATCATTCACCCCGCAATCGAACGCTTGCGAGAGCGCGAGTGCGACTTGAACGGCACCATAGGCGTCATTGCATTGCCCCATATCAAGCAAACGGGGAATCCCAGCGACGGTACCGTAATCATGATTTCGGATCCGGTACTTGCCGCATCCCAGGGTGAGGATGACGGACTGTTCTGGTGACCGTTCCGCGACCTGCGTATAGTAGTTGCGTCCGAGTTCCGCGCCGTCGCATCCGCCAATGACGTAGAACCGTTGAATCTCTCCGGACTTGACCGCGTCAACAACCTTATCGGCGAGACTCAAGATCACGCTGTGATGGAAACCAATTGTGGATTCCCGAACGACATTCTCGCTGAGCGGTTCGCACTGCTTGGCCTTCTCAATCACGGGGGAGAAGTCATCCGAAGTCAGCCGAGTCCCGCCGGGGACGGCTGTAATCCGCGTGGTGAAGAGTCGGTCCGCATAGACATCGGACGGAATCAACACGCAGTTGGTCGTCGCCAGAATCGGGCCGGAAAACATGGGGAATTCCCATTGCTGATTCTGCCACGGTCCCCCAAAGTGTCCGACGAGATGGGGATGTTTCTTGAGTTCAGGATAGCTGTGGGCAGGCAACATCTCGCCGTGTGTGTAGACATGGATCCCTGTTCCAGCCGTTTGTTCCAACAGATTGGCCAAGTCCACCAGATCGTGGCCGGTCACCAGAATTCCCCGGCCCGCCTGGGTCCCTTCCTTTACGGTGGTCGGTTCCGGCCTGCCGAATCGCTCGGTGTGTCCCTCGTCGAGCATCTCCATGACGCGGAGATTTTTGCGACCGCATTCCAGCACAAGTTCCAACAGGGACGGAATGTCAAAGTTCACGTTTGTCATCGTTGCGAACAGGGCTTCCTCAATGAACTCACTGACGCTTTCATCGGTCTTGCCGAGGCGGCGGGCATGATTGGCGTAAGCGGCCATCCCTTTAACGCCGTAGAGCAGGATCTCCTGAAGGGACTGCATGTCCGGGTCTTTGCCACACACGCCGATGTCCGTGCAGCCGGTGCCATTTTGAGTTTGTTCACATTGATTGCAGAACATCGCGAGCGCTCCTGAATCGAAATAAGAAGAAATTCCATCTAGCGGCGAAAATCATGCCAGCTCAGATCGGGAAGCCAACCTTCCGGAGTCGATCCTCAGCGAGAGTATTCGGTCTTCCGAATTAACACAAGAATAAAAGAACTTCTTTTCGTTTTTCTCGATCCAGAAACTCTTCTCCAACAATGCGCCTCACAATCGAGAACCTGTGACTCGGCGGGGTTTTCACAAGGGAACCCCACCGAATTCCGGTCATGACGACGAACAGAGTCTGTGCGGAACAAGATCTGATCGAGACGTGAAAGAGAAGCGCCCGCAAAAGTTGTGGTCGCGACGGGCGAGCGAGTTTGCAGAGCCCTGAACGGACAGGCTCGCGCCGTCAGACTGGATCCTTCGTGTTGTGAGCCCCCCACCCCTTAGTTGATATGCCCGCCATGGCACCCAGCGCGAGACATGCATGACGCTCAATGACTCATTACGGGATCTGCTCGTACCATCCCTGTGCCTGTTCGCCGTTCTCCCTTTCGATCCAGATCTCCGACGATTGACAGTCTCGACTCTGCCCGGCGGGGAGCCCTTGGAAATCGTTTAGCGTGACGCTGGCACCTTGCTCGTTGAACACCCGATAATTCCTGTGGGTCTCATCACGAGAGATGAGGATTTTGTCTTCCCCCGCGACTTCCCACCTTCCGGTTGTTTCCATGGAAACTTCCTCGAATTGGCTACGACTCAACGATCAAGATTCAGCCAAGGCAACACACTCTCAGACACGGAAGAATGGGCAAACGTGGCATGCTTCATCTCGGAGAAGCGTGGACATGCCTTGGAAAATGCTTCGTGCGCTGCTTCGTGATGTAAGCGTGGCCCCCTTCAAGCCAACGTGGAAATCCAGTCCGCACAGATCGTGAACAGGAACTCTTCGTCCGCGTCTCCTTCTTTTGCCTCAACCGTCACCCGAGCGATCTCTTTGCCGACGAGTTCAACCTGACGGACATCGGGCCCCTTTTCAACAGATTGGGACGCGACGAGATTTCCCGATTGATCAAACGCAGAAAACAAGAGCAAGTCGGAGCGCGCGCTTGTCGATAAGGTCACTTTCTTCGAGGGTGGGTCGATCACAATCGTAAACCCAGACCTGGGAAGGTACTCCAGGCCGTTGCCCAAGTGCGATCGTTTCACATACTGGACTTCGGACGACGATCTGAACTCGAATCCATTTTCAGAAAATGTGGACGGGTATTTGGTTCCCGCACTGACGCCCGTAAAGTTCACACAACGTGCGGCGGTTGTATCCACTGATGTCTCGTTCATAAGTCTTGCAAACCTTCTTAGATTTCAAAGGACCCCTTCTTGGCAATGCGGCCCTGTCGCTTCTCAGGTTGGACAAGACAACGTGAGAGGCAATCGGCTCCTGGTCGACGGGAATCTGAACAGGCTCGAAGCCAATTTACTCGGATTTCAAACCGCCTGAACATGCGATTGCCTTGAACGTCCCCATAATCGAGTCTTCCGCTATCCGCGGTTCCGAGTCGGTTGAACGCATTCGCTCCCGTGATCGGACCACGTCCCATCGTCGAAGTCAAACCTCGGGTTTCTGGATCATGCTTTGGAACAGGTCGTTCTCACTCAACAGATCCTGAAGTTTCTTAAGCGAACGGGTGAGCAGAACGCGGGTGGCACCATCGGTTTTCCCGAGTCGGGCCGCGATTTCTTTTGACGGCAGATTCTCGATGTATCGCAGTCGGATCGCCTCGCGAGCTTCCTCGGGGAGTTGATCAAGTGCCGCGAGCAGTGCGAACTCCTTTTGCCCCTTCGAAAAGTTCTGGCTTGGGGAGGTGAGACTGGCGGTGAGCACATCAATTAATCCGCCGGAGAGTTCTCCGCCGACGGGAGCATCCAGGCCGACTTCCTTGTCCGCGGCCCGTTTCTTCGAGAAGTGGCGGCGATGGGCATCGATGATCCTTCGCTCGGCGAGTCCGCACAACCAGTGGAACGGATCCCGTTCGGTGAAGTCGATTTCTTCATAGGACGAGAGCGCGGTCACGGACACTTCCTGAAAAATGTCCGCAGGCTCGACTTTGGCGGCTAATCGGTCACTCATACTCCGTTGAATGAACCTCAATAAGGGCTCCCGCTTCTCTTCCAAAAACTCGACGACAGCCGCACGCTCTCCGGACGCCAACCGTTCACGATATTTTTCGTCGTCCACTATTCCGCCCCACAATGCTTCGCGTGAATTCGAGTTCCGGTTATTGTAACAATCTCAAGCGGAAGGGAAGGATCAAATCTGTTCTCGGGGGCATCCTTTGTCTTCTCGGAAAAAACATCAGTTCGCCGCGGATCAGCCAACCGACCTGGGAATGGACGACGGCGCGGCCACGCTATCGCTGTTAATCTCACGGCTGGATCTGTTCATCGCCGAATGGGAAAGTCAGGAATCTCCCCCCAGTCTTGCTGAGTTTCTTCCGATCGAGGGGAAAGTTCGGCATGTCGCCTTGGTCGAGTTGATTAAGGTCGATCTGGAGTTCCGCTGGCGGATCTTCAACTTTCCCAAAAGGCTTCCCGACTACCTCTCCGAGTTTCCAGAATTGGAAAACCCGGAAACGTTAGGGGAACTGCTTCGCGAGGAGATCCTGGCCCGTCGAGCTGCCGGATTTCGAGTCACGGTTGACGAGTATGTCGAGCAGTTTCCCGAGCTTGAGTACGAAATTCGCCATGCTTGCGATTTGGGTCTGGAGGAGTCGAAAAGCCGGCTCCAGCAGAACAAGGTTCTCAAGCGAATCGACGAGATCCAGCCGGGGTTGATGCTCGACGAGTTTGAACTGTTGTCGGAACTGGGGAAGGGTGCCTTCGGCAAAGTCTTTCTCGCCCGTCAGGAGTCGATGCAGCGCCTCGTCGCTCTGAAAGTCACCGCAGCGCAGGGAGACGAACCGAAGACCCTCGCCCAGTTGGATCACGAACAGATTGTTCGGGTTTACGATCAGCGTCTTGTCGTCGGGACCGAATTTCGATTGATGTACATGCAGTACCTCCCTGGCGGGACGCTGCATGAGGTGATCGACGAGTTGCGTTCGCATCCCGAGGAGGATTGGTCCGGGAAGTTGTTGCTGGCAGCGTTGACGCGGGCGCTTGAGTCGCGCGGCGAATCCCTGGAAACGGATGCGTCCACCATTCGTTTCTTTCAACGCGCGCGTTGGCCCGAGATTGTTTGTTGGATCGGCATTCGGCTGGCGAACGGTTTGCATTACGCCCATGAACGGGGAATTCTTCACCGGGATATCAAACCCGCCAACGTGCTCTTGTCGCGACTCGGCAGCCCAAAGCTGGCGGACTTCAACATCAGTTATAACAGTCAGGATCAAGGGACTTCCGCGGCCGCGTTTTTTGGGGGAAGTCTGGCGTATATGTCCCCGGAGCAGTTGGAGGCTTTTCATCCCGGATGTGACCGAACCCCACAGGATCTTGATGAGCGAAGTGATCTCTACTCGCTGGGAGTCCTGCTCTGGGAACTATTGCGTGCGGAGCGTCCGTTTCCCTGCGATCGGCTGACATCGAATTTGCCGGAGACGCTCGTCACCATGATCAAAGCGCGACGGCAGGGACTCGATCCAGAACAACGGGAATCCGCCGAACAGGAGTGCCCTCCCGGCTTAGTCCGTGTTCTCGTCAGATGTCTCGCTCCCAACGAAGACGATCGATGGCAATCAGGCCAGCAATTGGCGGATCAACTGGATTACTGCCTGGACGGGGATCTTCAAGCCTTGCTGCATCCTCCGCAGACGAGCCGGGAGGCGTTTTGGAAACGGTTCCCGGTCATGGCCGTGGTCCTGTTTGCGGCGGTCCCAAATCTCCTCGCCGGTCTGTTCAACCTGATGTACAACCGGCAGACGATCGTCCTCGAACTCGGCACCGCACGCACGGACGTCTTCGATCGCCTTCAACTGATTATCAATGCGATCGCCTATCCGCTGGGACTGGGAGCGCTGGGACACCTCGCCTGGACCTGCACTCGCTATCTGAAAACCGATTCGCCCGGAGACTGCCCTCCCCATCTTCGACAACGGTCCCTGCGACTGGGACGTTACGCCGCCCTGATTGGCGTCATTGAGTGGATCATCGCAGGGATTGCTTACCCCGTGATTATGGAAGTGATCACCGGGGATCTTCCCTGGCAGGCTTCGCTGCACTTCTGGGGCTCGCTCGTGCTGTGTGGACTGATTGCCGCGGCGTACCCGTTCTTCGCGATCACCTGCCTGTCACTACGGACGCAGTATCCGTTTCTGCTGGGAGACGAACTCGCGCCCCCGGAGGATCGCCCGTTGCTGGAGTCGCTGAGGAAACGGAGCTGGCTATATCTGACACTGGCGGTGGCGGTCCCCTTGCTGGCGATTCTGGTGGTGGTCTCCATGCCAACGAATTCGCGATTTGCGTTATTGGGGATCAGCGGAGCGTCCCTCGTTGGACTGTTCCCGCTCATCCACTGTTTCCAACGGCTCCAATCCGATCTCGCCACATTCCTTCGGCTTCATCAACGAGCTTCGGATCAACAGGCGGGTTAACGAGAGCATAGAATCTCAAGCCGCGCGTTCGGATTGGCTGTTTTGGCTGCGACGTTGTTCGAGTTGTTCCAGCGCGGTGTCAAGTTGGACGACGAGGTCGCGGAGTGTCCGTTCCGCCTCTTGCCGTTCCGATTCCCAGCGGTCGCGATCACTCAGCCAGTTGTGTTCAAGTTCTTTCAGGCGGTCCCGCTTGGTCGCTAGCGTACTTTCACGGTCTTGCAGTTCGCGACTCTGCAGCGTCAACCAGTTGACGAGTTGCGTCTGTTCCTCTTCCATGGTCCGAGCCGCCTGATCGAGTGCCTCCAGCAACGCCGGAAGTTGCCGTTCAACTGCTGACGGGGTATCGCCCGAGTCTGTCTCAGCATTCTCCTGGGGGTCGGCGGAAGCCGCCCTGTTCAGGTCCCCGCGAAGTTGTTGAATCCGTTGTAACTCTTCGGACACAGACTCATGCAATTGAATCAGCCGGTTGAGAGCGGATTGTCTCTCTGTGATCAAAGATTGCTGCCGCCGCTCCAGTTCCTCACGGAGCTTGAGGGTCTCCCCATCGAGCGCTCGCTGCTGTTCGGCGAGTGTGGATTCCCAGTGTTCGAGACCGTCTTCCCGTTGCTCAACGATATCCCGAAATCGCCTCATCTGGGACAATCGGAGACCAATGGACCGCTCGACCTCTTCCATCCAAGTGCGTTGCCGTTGACGTTCTCGTTCCATGCTTGAGCGTTTCTCCGCGAGTTCTTCGCGCGTCCGCTGTAAATGGGCCTCGTGGAACTTCAGCCGCTTTTGCAGATCAATCTCTTTGCGGCTGAGTTCCTGCTCGCGCTGATCCAGCGCGGCCTGGCGGTTGTGACACTGGCTTTCGAGTCCTTTCAGCCGGATGGCCAACTCCTGCTCGCAATGTTCCGCCCAGTTCGCCTCTTGTTCGCGGAGCTTCTCTTCCAGAGCTTGAACCGACTCGCTCCGCTCAGTGAGTTGTCGTCGCGAGTCTTCCTGTTCCGCTTGAGCGGCCTGTTGCTCTGCCTCCCAGGACTGTTGCAACTGTTGTAGCCGTTGTTCCTCCTCGGCCAACTTAAAACGCTGCTCTGCAAGCGTTGACAGTTGTTGGGTGATCGCGAGTTGTTGTTCGGCGAGCGTCTGTTCTCGTTGATCGAGTTCCGACGCGCGAGCCGCCAACTCCGCTTCTCGAGCGGCGAATTCCGTGGAGGCTTGTTGTTCCTGCGTTTGAAGGTCCGCAAGTTGTTGAGCCAGTTGCGAATTCTGCTCGCACAGGGCGGATTCCCAGGCGGAGAGATGGTCCTCGGTTTCTCGATGAGCTTGCTCAATCGATTCCCGTTCGGCTTGCGACTGAGCTTCGCGTTGATCCCAGTCTTGTTCGCGTTGTTCGCGGAATTGCTCGAAAGTCCGCTCTTTTTCGGCAAGGCTTTCCTCGCACTGAGCAAGCTCTGCCTCTTGTTGTGTGAGGAACTTTTCTTTCTCGGCCAGCGAATTGGTCAGAGCGCTCAGATGCCGTTCACGCTGCGAGAGTTGAGATTCCCGAGAGGTGAGCAGTTCCCGGTGTTGATGGAGTTCGAAGAGTTGGTGCTGCCGCTCTTTCTGGAGTTTCTGGACTTCGTCATTCAGGGAAGCCTGCTGCTCGGCGATGCGTTGCTGGGCAGCGACCTCAAATTCACGGATGCCTTGCTCACGACGTTCTAGCTCACTCCAGCGTGCCGTGAATCCTTCGAGTTGCTGTTCGAACTCTGCTCGGAGGGAATCGAACTCATGCCGCTGTTCGTTCAGTTGGGAGCGTTCTCGCTCCAACTGCGACTGAGCGGTGTCCCGTTCACGGGTCCACTCCGCCTGACGGGCTTCCCAATCTTGACGGGTTTTGTCGAACTCTGCTTGCCGTTCTTGAAGCTGCCGATCCGCCTCGGTTTGTTCCGCTTCGATCTTGACCTTGAGCCGGCGGGCTTCCGCGGCCAGATCCTCCTCTCGCGTGGAGAGTTCCTGGGATTGTTGAGCGAGTTTGCGGCGTTGGAGTTCCAACTCGGATCGGAGTTGGCCCAACGATTCCTTCTCCTCGGCGCACAGGACGAGATCCGCCCGAGTGCTGGTTCTCAGCTCGGCGAGATGAGCTTGTTGCTCCTGAAGAGATCGCTCACGTTCGTCCAGCAACTGCAGTTGCTGGCGCAAATGGCGAATGGACGCCTCGACTTCAGCCGCAGAGACGCGAGTCGAAGGTGACTCTTTCGTTGCGGTCGGAACACGTCGACCCTGAGCGGGTTCCGAGACCCCGGACGATGGTAAACCAGAAGACATGGGGACTCCTTTCCCCGATATCGAACAGGCCGGGGCGATCACCGCCGCCGGCCGTAATAGTCGTCAGACAAACCTGTGATTAGCCGACGTGCTTATCCAGAACTTGGGCGATCGCGGCTTCGGGTTGGGCTCCCATGACGCGGTCGACTGGTTCGCCGTTTTTGAACACGATCAATGTGGGAATGCTGCTGATCTGATACTTCATCGCAGCGTTTCGGTTTTCGTCCGTGTTGACCTTTCCGAATTTCACCTTGCCGGAATAGGTGTTGGCGAGCGATTCGATGGTTGGGGCAAGCCGCTTACAGGGTCCGCACCAGGGAGCCCAGAAATCCACCAGAACTGGTTCACTGGATTCCAGGACTTCAGATTGAAAGGAATCGTCGGTGAAGTCCGCTACGTTCCCAGCCATATTTCAATTCTCCTAAATTTCTTGTTCCACCAACCGCGAAGGATGAGCGTTAACGAAGCCCGGGGGAGACCAAGTTTTGAGTCCGTGCGAATTTTCGCGGGTTGGATTGAGGCGGAATTATAGGCAGACCACAGAGGGTGTCAACGTCCGTTAAATTAGGGTGCCGGACGGAAGATCCTTTCAGGTAAGTGGTTACGTACAACCGTCCTGCTGAGTCGACACTTTTGGAGCACAAAAACCCATTTCTCGTTCACTTCGGTGGACGCCTCAAGGATCGATTCCGGTTTCAAGACTCGGCTCGGGCTTAGGCTCGCACTGTTTCGCAAGTCCAACTTTGGGTGGAAATCGGCCAAGAGTCTGGGCGAGCAGTGTCCCTGTCAGCATGCATCCAAAAGCATACAAGCCGCATGGCAACGCGACTCCCGATTGATGGGGGAACAGCGCCGACGCGAGTGCCACTCCCGCACCGGCATTCTGCATTCCCACTTCCAAGATCAACGCCCGCCGCATGCCGGAATTCAAGCTGAGCAGCCACCCCCCTGTGGCTCCAGCCAAGTAACCGGAAAGGTTTAAGAGAAGGAGGGCGGAGACCAATTGGACGGGCAACTCGCGCAGACTCCCCCGATTCGCTGCGACAACCACCGCGATCACCCAGAGAATTGTCAGGTTGGCGATCGATTCAGCCGAATACTCGGCGGCTCTGGCGAATCGATCCGAGAATCGGCTGAGGAGAAACCCAGTCACTGTGGGTAACACGACCTGCACTGCGAGCCATTGTGCGGAGTCCAGCAGCAGCTGGGGACTCGCTTGCGCCCCCAGGGTGACCCACAGAGCGAGAGGAACCACGAGGGGGGAGAGCAAAGTAGCCGAGGTCGTCAGGCCGACGGAGTAGCTAACGTTGCCTTTGGCGGCCATGGTCAGCACGTTCGAAGCCATCGCCCCCGGCACACACCCAGCCAGGATTACGCCCAGTCGAGTGGATTCGTCCATGGGGAACAGTTGCGTGACACCCCACGCCAGAGCCGGCATGGACAGATATTGCACAGCCGTCCCGCCCAGAATCATGTACCAGCGGCTGAGGACGTCCTTGACTTCGTCAACGGGGAGAATGGCGCCGATGGAAAACATGATCAGCATGACCATCTGTCCCAGAAACGGCTTGGACAGCAAGAACGGATCCTCAAAGACTGTCGGCCAATAGGCCGCGACGAGGGACAATCCGACAAGCCAGAGAAGCAGGTACCGTTGAAGCATCGAACCTTGGGCCAGCGAAGGTGCCGTTTCCTCAGATCCCGATTCGGCTGAGCGCCGAAGCCACATTGCCAATCGCCCGAGCCAATTGGGGATGGGACTCTTCAAACCCTTCGGACAGGTCCAATAACCGATCGAGCAGTCCCTGTTTTTCCTGCTCCAGGCTGACTTCCTTCGGCGGCTCAGCGGCTTCCGGTTTTTGACTCAGTCGGTCGATATCGTCCGCGAGTTGCTGGAGCAGAGCGGTTGTTTCGTCATCAATGGACTCTTCCGCACTCAGCTTGTCATGCAGATCGCGGAGGGTCGATTTCAGTTGTTCTCGTTCCATGGCTGTCTCCTCCGCCCCATCTTAGAAAGAGTCCTCAGCCAGGGGAATCCGCAGCGGCTGATGTTCTCACTTGGGGGGTGTGTATGCCAAAAGTCGATAGGAGACTCCCTTGCGGTGAGCGGGAGGGATCACGAACCGGAAAAACGGAGAGATCATCAGGGACGGGAATCCCCGTGCGCAGACCACTCTTGGGGGTGCGATCATTCGTCGTCGGTGGGTTCATTATTCGACGACGGGGCGGGACAGGAATAGCAGCGATTGGGCGGCACGATAGCGGGCGTCCAGATGGGGATCGTCCAGCATGTCAATCAATTCGTCCGCGAACTGCGTTGCTCCCGCATCACCGGCAAACGTCGCGGCGTATGTTCGCACGAAAGGATCCTCACTCTGCAGATTCTTACCGAGTGCGACCATTCCCGCGGGATCCCCCAACGCTGCCAGGGAATGCTGGTGATACGCGTGGGTCAACTCATCGGCATCTCGCGACAGATTGCGGCGGATCCTCAGGATATCGGTCTTGTCCCCGATGCGGCCCAAGATCCAGGCGGCGACTTTGTACAGTTCCGGGTCCTCGTGACTGAGCATCTTTCTCAGAAAGGCCAAGGCGTCCTTGTCCCCCGAACGGGCGAGCGCGGCAGCCGTCATCAGTTTGAGACGGAGGTCGTCCGTCTCCTGAAAACGCTTTCGCATGGCGACTCCGTCGCCAAGTTCGTTCACCTTGTAAAGACTCTCGGCGGCGTGCACATGGCCATGGGGATCCTCCCCCGCGAGGATCTCCAGCATGATCTGAGCCTTGTCACGGTCCCCGGCTCGCACGATCTCCCGCGCGAGGCCACAGCGTTTCTGGTCGTCCTCCTCCGTCGTGAGTTTCGGTGTGAGGTATTCAATGACCTCGTCGCCATAACCTCCGAGTGTCAATCCTTCGGCGGCGTGGATCGATGGCCAGAACTCATCGCTGTGCATCCCGTCTTGCAGGATCTGGACGCAGCGTTCGCGGACTTCGGGGGACAGCTTGAGAGGTTTCTGGTCCGCTCCGTGTGAGAGCTGTCCCATTCCCAGGCACAGGACGAAAATCATGGAAATGGTGAAGGTCCGTCTCGCCAAGGATCTGTTGGCGTCGCGGGATTGAGCGAGAGTGTTGTTGTCCATGAGTTAATCATCCGATGAAGGTGTTTCTAGCAATGGAGCGCCGGCACGCGCCCCGCCGGTGAGCAGGCTGACCAGGGAACCGACACCGACATTGGCGAGCACAGCCAACGGGGCGATCCACTGAAAACTGACCGGGTCCGCGACAGTATATCCGATGACGGTCTGACCATCTTCGCTGAGGACTTCCGTCACCGCCACGCGGAACTGATAGGGATCCCAGCCCAAGTTGTTGACGCACGCGGTCACAATCGGCCCGGAAAAGGCAATCAGGACCGCTGTCGACACTCCACAAATCGCCCCCGCCCAGACACCTGGAGTATTGGAGAAGGGAACAAACAACGCAAAGAAAAACAGGCAGAAGATCGGGGTTGTCAGAAGGTTCGTCGTCTTCTGCGTCACCGCCGTGATATTGCCGGGAACTTGCCCAATGTACGAACTCCCGATGACGACGATCACCCCAATGGTCAGAGCCAGGATGCGGGCTCGAAAGACATGGTCTTTTTCGTCCTTTGGAGACAGGCCGAACCGATCGAAGAAGTCGGTCATCACGACGGCGGTGATCGAGTTGACGCCGGAGTCCATGCTCGACATCGCGGCGGCGAACATCGCAGAGATGACGAGACCGGAGATGCCCATCGGGAGTTGATGGGCGATGAACAGCGGGAACATCTTGTCGGCGTCCGCCTTGAGATCCTTGTTCAGGGGAATCTGATCCGGATGGGCAGAAAAATATCCCAGTAACGCCACACCCACGATCGCCAAAGTCAGATTCACAGCGACGGCGACCGTCATCTGTGTCGCGATCGCTTTTCGGGCGGCTTTCAGATCTTCGGTGGCCATGAACCGTTGGACGGATGTCTGATCCCCTCCGGCGGTGCAGACCTGCCAGATCAAGACATTCAGAACCACCCCCAACATCGTCACGCGGACGGTTGGATCCAGGCTGAAAACGGGTTGCGTGTCCCAGTTCTCATGCCACTCTGTGGGGATCCAGCCGAGGCCCCCCATCTGCCAAGTGACCATCGCCAGAACCAGCAACGCTCCCCCATAGAGCAGGATTGTTTGGAAGAGATCCGTAATCACGACCGCCCTGAGGCCGCCAAGTGAGGTGTAGATGAGCGCGACCGATCCGGCCACGATCACGACCCAGGGGATCAATTTCTCGCTGGCCCCCATCATCGTCACCAAGGCTTCGGCGGTCATGTAAAGTAGGAGCGACATCCAAACCAGCCGCAGCATCAGAAACATCACAGCGCCCAAGAGTCGGACACTGAGTCCCAGTTTCACTTCCAGAAGTTCGTAGGCGCTGGTGACACGCTGGGTCATGTAGACGGGGAGCAACCAGTAGGCAATCGCGAGATAGGACAAGGGAAAGGCGATCACGGTCACCATCCAGACCGGCCCCTTACCCAGAATCTCCCCGGGAAGTGACAAATAGGAGATGGTGCTGAGCAGCGTGGCGAACAGGGAGACCCCGATCAAAATCGGATTCATCCGACCGTTGCCGACGAAATACTCCTGCGTCGTCTCTTGTTTGCGGGCATAGTACCAGCCAAGCCAGAGCGTCATGCACGCATACAACGCGACAATGCCATAGTCCAACGGCACCAAGCCGCCCGTCGCCAGTTCTGGCGAGAAAGTTCGCGCCCACATTCCGAGAATTCCGGATTCGATCATCGCGTCCGCACGTTTCTTGGTTGGTGTTTTGCGATCAACTTCCGACAAGTCGGCCGGTACGTCGCATCAACATAACCGGTTGGATGGGCGCTGCCCATTCTCTTTGGTGAGAAGCGGAGAATTCGTCGAAAGCTCGATTGAGCCGTTCGAACAAACGGTTGTTCGACACTTTGGGGTTTTCGAGGCCGGATGCAGATCAGAAAGTTGCCTGAAATCCTTTTCCAATGTCACTGAATGACGCAATGTCGAGAGACTTCACGTCGTCATTAGAGCTTGGCCTCCAGAGGCAGACCCGAAAATTCGGAAATTCGCGTTTCCGGAGGCCAAAAAGTCTTTGACGGATTCGAGGTCCAAACTGTAAACTTTGGTAAACAATCTTCGATAGGTTGATCCCCTGTTCACTAGACGGGGGAATCCCCGAGGCGGAGAAATCGGGGTTCCGCAAAAATCTACGAAGACCAACGACAATCCAATTTGTTGCATTGAACATCAGAGTTTGAACGATCGTGTTTTCCGCTGCGGCCCACTCAAGGAGGAACAGAAGATATGGACGCGCCCCAAATTCTCACTCCCCAAGCTCCCGCCCCACAAATCCTTACCGAGGCGGTGATGCTGGCCGCTCGTCAAGACGATGCGGAGCAGCTTCAACGGAAGATTTCCAACCAAACTTCTGGGAGAATCCGTGACCTACGTGTCGAAAAGATCGACGAATATCTGGTCATTTCGGGACGAACATCGACGTATTACGTCAAACAGCTCGCGTCACAGATCGCGATGGAAGAATTGACGAACTGCGAGCTACAAAACACAATTGAAGTGATGT
Source organism: Planctomycetaceae bacterium (assembly GCA_020426125.1). GTDB lineage: Bacteria > Planctomycetota > Planctomycetia > Planctomycetales > Planctomycetaceae > HKST-UBA70. The sequence continues at coordinate 872 of JAGQQQ010000414.1, read as the reverse complement.
GAACGGGTCGGCGGAGTTAAGCTCGAGAGGGCAGGACAAGATTCCTTGTCATCGGGGGATCGATCTCCCGCGCCATTTCTCTGTTCCCGTTTTCCGACTTTGCGGATGGCTGTGTCGTGACATCCCTGGCGGTCGAGTCGCGATATGAAGACAATTTCTACTGCACTCCTCCCGCAATTCATCGATCCGGTGGTTCTTCCTGAAACGGCCGCCGTTGTCATTGATGTTCTTCGGGCCTCGACCACGATCACAACGGCTCTCGCACACGGAGCTGCGGCCGTTGCTCCCTGTCTCACTCCGGAGGAAGCACTCGCTTGGAAAGACCAATCCCCCAAGGGAACAGTCTTCACCGGAGGCGAACGAAAAGGCCAATTGATCCCTGGGTTTGACTGTGACAATTCACCGTTCAGCTATCCGGAAGACGTGGTGCGTGGAAAGACGATCGCTTTCACGACCACAAACGGCACCCGCACGCTGCATCACTGCCTCGGAGCCAGGGAGGTTCTAATTGGAGCCTTCGTGAATCGAGCCGCACTCGTTGACCACCTGGAAAAATGTCATTCATCCGTCGTGCTGGCGTGTGCGGGAACGAACGACCAACTCTCCGGGGAGGATATTCTCTTCGCGGGGGCAGCCATCGACGACCTTCTCGGTCTCCAATCCGGTTGGCAAATCGCGGATGTCCAAACGCAAATGGCGTTGGATTTCTTCCGCGCTCGAAATTCCACCCCGGAGTCTTTTCGAGGCGCCTTTGTCGAGAGTCGCGGCGCTCAAAATCTGACTCGGCTGGGATATCTTCGCGACATTGAACGTGCGATGGAGAACAGTCTATATCCGTTTGTCCCGGTCTATGACCCGGAGTCGAAGCGAAT